>NZ_JBQGCX010001097.1:0-5740 GCF_052038725.1 Actinosynnema sp. | reverse complement strand
GCGGGACCTGGACGGGTTGGCGCTGCTGCACCGCAGGCTCGACGAGGGCGTGCTCGAGGTGGTGGCGCGGGCGATCGCGGGGGCGCGGCGGACGCTGGTGATCGCGGCGGGCAGCTACGCGGCGGTCGGGACGGCGCTGGCGCACAACGCGCGGCTGGCCGGGTACGACGTGGTGGCGGTGTCGGGCGGGGACGCGGAGCTGGCGAACGCGGTGGCGGCCGTGGACGGGCGGGACGTGCTGATCGCGGTGAGCTTCTGGCGGCTGTACGAGAGCACCGTGCTGGCGGCGAACGAGGCGAGGTCGCGGGGGGCGCGGGTGTTCGCGGTGACCGACGCGGCCAGCCCGGCTCTGTCCTCGGCGGCGGAGGAGGTGCTGCTGGTACCTGCGGAGGGGGTGGCGTTCTTCCCGTCGCTGACGTCGGGGGTGGCGGTGGCGCAGGCGGTGGTGGCGCAGCTGGCGGCGATCGACCCGGAGCGGACGGCGGCGTCGATAGAGACGGCGGAGGGGATGTGGTCGCGGTTCGGGCTGCTGCACCGGCGGGTCGGGGGGTAGCCGGGGGGCGGGGCGGCCGGGGCGGTCCGGGCGTCCGCGAGGGCGATTCGATACCGCCCGGCCAGCGGTTCCGAACGGGGCAACGGCTCACGACGATGGGGTGATGACCGGAGCCGAGCACTACACCAGGGCGCAGGAACTCCTCACCGAAGCCGACGAGACCGCCGACGCCGCCGCGCGCGGGGAGCTGCTGGCGCGGGCGCAGGCGCACGCGACGCTGTCGCTGGCCGCCGCGACCGCGCTGGGGGCCGAGTCGCAGGGCGGGCAGCGGGACACCGCCGGGCACCCGGCGATGGCGAACCGGGACCTGAAGCAGTGGAAAGCGGCGGCGGCGGTGCCGGATCGGCGCGCGGAGCCGGAGGCTCAGCAGGGCGCCACCGCCGGCTCGGCGGGGTGAGGCGGGTCAGGGTTCGAGCAGACCCGGCTCGCACGGGGCGGGCCGGGTCGCGAAGACGTGGTCGTGGAGCGCCCCGGCCCGCGCGACGACCTCGGGGTGCGGGCGACCCTCGACGTCCAGGCGGCGCAGGGTGGTCAGGTGTTCCCGGTCGCCCTCGGTCCTGACCAGGACCGGGCAGCTGACGAAGAGGCCGACCGCCACCCGCGCGCACCGGGCACGAGGCGGCCCACCCCGGTGCCGCAGCGCCGAGGACCGCGACGAGCGCGCCCAGCGCACGGAGTTCGCCAGGCACGCGACGCCGATCAGCAGGCCGGTGGCGGTGGCCGCGAGCAACGCCCTGGCTTCGGCCCGGCAGAACGGACCCTCGAAGATCACTCGCCCAGTTTGGCGATCATGAATGACAACGGCGCGGGCGGACCCTCAGGTCCGCGCCGCGCCGTCGGTGGTGCGCGATTCAGGGTGTTTCAGAAGATGATGAGCAGCAGCACCAGGATGGCCACGACGGCGCCGATGGCGACCGGGATCAGCGGCAGGCTGCCCGCGCGGCGGCGGTGGTGCGGGTGGACCGTGGTGGTGCGGAACCAGCTGCCGGGGACGTGCCTGCGGTGCTGACGGACCCAGGGCATGACGCCCTCCTCCCGATGCGGTGGCTTTGTGTCACTAACCGGCTACCCGGACGGGGACAATTGCACACCTCACCGGGTGAAAAACTGCTTCTGGAATAGCGCGTAAAAATGACCGGGAATGGGTTTGACCGTGCGGCGGGCGAAGGAACCGCGGGCTCACCCCACCCCGATCAGCACCTCCGGTCGGGCCGCCGGGTCCAGCCACGACAGCAGGTGGTTCACCACCGGGGCGTCCACGCTGACGCAGCCCGCCGTGGGCCCGCCGGTCCACACGTGCAGGAAGAACGCCGACCCCCGCCCCGGCACGGCCGGGCTCCGGTTGTAGTCGATCACGATCGCGCGGTCGTAGGCCGGGCCCACGTGCGCCAGGCGCTCGCTCGCAGACTCGTCGAAGGGGCACGTCCCCGGCTCGCACCGCTGGTGGGTGTTGTACAGCGGGGAGCGCTGGTCCGAGACCCACCAGTCCGCGCCGTCGACCCGCCGGTACGGCAGCCTGCCCTCCGGCAGCGGCGGGAGGGTGCCGAAGGACTCGGTCAGCCGGTGCGCGCCCGCCGGGGTGCGGGTGCTCGACTCGCTCGCCTCGCCGACGCCCGCAGAGCCCACGAACGCGGGCGCGGGCCCCAGCTCCATCCGCCACCCCGCGCCGTCGCGCCGCCAGCCGGTCAGCCACCCGGATGTGGCGTCGGGGCGGTCGACCACCACCGCCACGACCTGGTCCGCTCCCCCGCCGTACGGCAGCGGCAGTCCCGCCACCGCCGCCACCTGAGCCGTCGCGGGCGTCAAGCCGGCCACCAGCACCCCCAGCACGCCGAGAACCACCGCCGGACCACGTCGGCCAAGCCTGGCACGGGCACCCACCGAGTCCCGCGCACCTGCCCGCCTCGCGGCGAGGCGTTCACCCGAACGTCCGATCCACCCCACGGCGACCCCCTGACCCGTCACGCCCGACGCGGGCGGCCCCGGCGACCGCCGGGCACGGATCGCCTACCCGGTCCCCGTCCGCGCGACACAAAGCGGCCCCGTTCCGGTGAACGGGGCCGCTTCGCCTGGAGCTCCGGGGGTCAGCCCTCCGTGGTGCTCCGGTAGTCCTGCATCACCCGCATGATCTCCTTCGCCGACTCGCGCAGGTGCGCCAGCTCGGCGGCGTCGAACTCGCGCCGCTTGCTGTCGACGACGCAGTGGGCGCCGACCACCTGCCCGTTCGGGGCCACCAGCGGCACGCCCGCGTAGCTGCGCGCGCCGATGACGGTCACCGCCGGGGTGTCCTGCCACGAGGGGTCGGCGGTCGCGTCGGTCACCGTGTAGTCGCAGCCGGTGAGCACCACGCGGGAGCAGAAGCTCCACTCCGCGGGGATGCCCGCCTCGATCATGCCGGTGTCGGCGCCGTGCGAGGCGATCGCGTGCGTGGTGGCCCCCATGACGAAGTTCGCCAGACCGATCTTCATGCCGAGCCGGTCGGCGGACCGCTTCACGAGCAGGTCCAGCTTCCCGCGCAGCGCGGGGCTGGTGGTGTCGTAGCGGGTGGCCTCGGTCAGCCGTTCGAGGTTCACGAGGGGGATGAGCAGGGTCATGCGGACGCTCCTGGCTGAGGTGTGCGGGCCTCGGCGGCAGCCCACGCGTGGTGCACCTGCTTTCGACGTCGCCCGGCGCGGGCTGAGGGAAACCGCCCCAGCCCACCCGAGTCGTGCGGGTTCTCAGCCCAACGGGTGGGGGAAATCGCTCAGGTGCGTTTCGGTTTCGCCGTTCTCCCCGGTATCACCCGCCGGGGACCGCCCGGCCCACAGCAACAGGAGTGGGCGATGCCCTTCTGGAAGTCCCGACGCCGGACGGCGGACGTCCCCGACGTGAGGAAGACGGTCGCCGAGGCGCAGGAGAACGCAGCCGCGGTCACCGCGGTGGTCAAGGCGCTGGACGGGGCCACGACGAGCGCGCAGGCGGTCAAGGTCGCCCTGGACGCGGTCCGCAAGCAGTTCGGGTGGGTCTACGGCTCCTACTGGCGCATCGACAAGGCCGGGCGGACGCTGCGGTTCGCCGTCGAGTCCGGCGACGCGGGCGAGGAGTTCCGCAAGGTCACGCAGGAGGCCTCGTTCGCCGAGGGGGTCGGGCTGTCCGGGCGGACCTGGCGCACCAGGGGCCTGGTGTTCGTGGAGGACCTGGGCACGGTCAAGGACTGCGTGCGCGCTCCCGCCGCGCAGCGGGTCGGCGTCAAGTCCGGCATCTGCTTCCCGCTGATGTCCAAGGGCCGGGTCGTCGGCACCATGGACTTCTTCACCCTGGAGCACCTGACGCCGTCCGAGCAGCGGCTCGACGCGCTGCGCAGCATCGGGCTGCTGGTCTCGCAGGCGCTGGAGCGGGTCACCGACTCCGAGGTGCAGGCCGCGGCGGCGCTGGACCTGCAGGCGGTCAACACCGTGCTGCGCGGCCTCGGCTCCGCCACCTCCGAGGAGGAGGCGACCCGGCAGGCGCTGGAGACGGTGCGCAGCGAGTTCGGCTGGGCCTACGGCTCGTACTGGGCGGTGGACCCGACCGGGCAGGAGCTGCGGTTCGTCACCGAGTCCGGCGACGCGGGCGAGGAGTTCCGCCGGATCACCCGCGAGGCCTCGTTCCGCGAGGGCGTCGGCCTGGCCGGGCGCACGTGGAAGGCCCGCGAGATGCTGTTCGTGCGGGACCTGGCCGAGATGACCGACTGCGTGCGGGCGCCCGCGGCGCGGCGAGCGGGCGTGAAGTCCGGGGTGTGCCTGCCGCTGGTCGTGCACGACGTGGTGATCGGCACGATGGACTTCTTCACCCTGGAGGAGGTCGAGCTCAGCGACAGCCGCGAGAACTCGTTGCGCAACACCGCTTTCCTGGTGTCGCAGTCGTTGGAGCGGATCAGGGAGACCACCCGGATCAGCTCGGCGGGCGCGGAGCTGGTGACCTCCATCGAGGAGGTGGAGCGCAACGTCGTGCAGGCGACCGGGGTCGCGGCCGAGGCGGCCACGCTGACCACCGACGCGAACCAGGCCGTGGACCGGTTGGCCCAGTCCAGCAACGAGGTCGGCGACGTCGTCAAGGTCATCAACAACATCGCCGAGCAGACCAACCTGCTGGCGCTGAACGCGGCCATCGAGGCGGCGCGCGCCGGTGAGGCGGGCAAGGGCTTCGCGGTCGTGGCGAACGAGGTCAAGGAGCTGGCCCAGGGCACGGCCAGGGCGACCGAGGACGTGGCGCGGTTGATCAGCGCCATCCAGTCCGACGCGGGCAGCGTGGTGACCTCGCTGGCCGCGCTCGGCCAGATCGTGGACCGGATCAACGAGACCCAGACGATGATCGGCGGGGTGCTGACCGAGCAGGCCGCGGTCACCCGTGACATCGTTGGGGGCAGGTGACCGGTATCGCAGGCGGCCCCGGCCCCCACGACATATCCGAGTTTCCTGCGGGCCGGGGTCTCCCCCTCGCGTGCGGCGGTGGCCGCCGGGCGCCCAGCGCGGCGCGCGGCTGACCGTCCGCGGTGGATCGGGCCGGGTCAGCGCTGCTGGCCGCCGTGCGCCTGCGCGCCGATCGGGATCGGTCCGCTGGCGGGGTTCGCGCCCAGCACGGGGACCGGGCCGCTGGGCGGGTTCGCGCCGAGCACCGGGACCGGGCCGCTCGGCGGGTTCGCGCCGGGGTGCTCGGCGGTGCGGTAGCGGGCCACGGTCGGCACCACGTCCTGGCCGAACGGCGCGGCCTCCGGGAACTGCACGTCCACCGCGACCTCGTCGCCGCCGATCTCGCGGGTGATCCACTGCCCGGACTCGACCAGCGCCTTGAGCGTGCGCGTGGGCAGCGACTCGACCCGGCGCAGGTACCAGCCGTCGTCCGGCAGCGGGCCCATCCGGCCGCCCAGCCTGGACTTGACCTCCTTCACCCGCGCCCACAGCTGGTTCACCAGGCTCTGCCGGTCCGCGGGGCCCTCCAGTCCCGCGCGCAGCCGGTCCTCGATGCCCCGGTTCACGCCGTCCTCGTCGGGCATGAGCATGGTGACCCAGGCGCGGGACTTCTCCCGGTACTGCAACTGCTGCATCAGGCCCTCGTGCGCGGAGAAGTCCGCGAACCGGAACCGGCGGCCGGACCAGCGCGAGCGCAGCGTCCCGGCCAGCGACAGCGCGCTCTTCACGCCGGTGTTCAGGCCGCGACCGGGCCAGA
>NZ_JBQGCX010001096.1:0-1832 GCF_052038725.1 Actinosynnema sp. | reverse complement strand
CGGCGCCCGCCGGGGCGGGGCGCGCCCGCCCGGCTCACCGGGCAGCGGCGCGAGGGCGCCCCGCGTTCACGACCTGAACGACCCCGACCCCGGCGCGAGCGGCCCGGTGACGTCGACGGATCGCGCTCGTTCTCCACGAGCGCGGCGGGCGCGGCGGGCATGACGGGCGCGGCGCTCCGCCCCGAGCCACCCGACCGGCCCACCCGGCAACGCCGAGACCGCGACCCCGCCCCGCCCGCCCACGCGCTCGTGCCCGCGCAGGCGCGCCCGCTGCACCGCCGGGTGCCCCGGCACCGGTGAACCGAGGCCGCCCACCCGCCGCGCGTTCGGGCCGGCCGCCGGTGCGCGCTCCCGGCCCGAACCGCGACACCCGCAGACCGCGCGCGTTCGGCTTGGTTGTCGGCGAGCGGCGCGGTTCAGGATCGCCTGCCGCCCGCGCTCGTCTTGCTTGGTTGTCGGCGCGTAGTCCCGGTTCAGGATTGCCCGTCGCCCGCGTGTGTTCGGCTTGGTTGTCGGCGGCGGGGCTGGCTTCAGGATTGCCTGCCGCTCGCGCGTCCGGCTTGGTTGTCGGTGCGTGGGCCGGGTTCAGAATTGCCTGTCGCCCGCGTGCGTCCGGCTCGGTTGTCGGCGGCGGGGCTGGCTTCAGGATTGCCCGTCGCCCGCGCGTGTCCAGCCTGTCGTCGGCGACCGGGCCCGGCTCAAGATCGCCCGCAGATCGCGCGCGTCCGGCTCGGTTGCTGGTGGCCGGGCGCGGTTCAGGATTGCCCGCGGATCGCGCGCTTCCTGCCCGGTCGTCGGCGTGCGGGTTCGGGTCAGGATCACCCGCCCCCTCGCCCCCGCTCAGCCCGGTCGTCGGCGGCCCCGCTCAGATCACGATCACCCGTCGCCCCCGCGCGTGCCCGGCCTGGCTGTCGGCGTGGGCCCGCGCCGTCTCGGCGAGCGGGTAGGCGCGTTCGACCGGGATGCGCAGGGCGCCCCTCGTGATCAGGTCGACCGCCTCGGCCAGCGCGGCGGGCACGTCGTGCGCCGCGCCGGAGAACCGGACGCCGTGCTCGGCGGCCGCCTGGTCGGCGATGGTGATCACCTTCCGCGGGTCGCCGGTCAGCGCGACCAGGTCGGGGAGCACCCCCGCCCCGGCCAGGTCGAGCGCCGCGTCCACCGGGCCCAGCGCCCGCACCCGCTCGACCCACCCCGGCCCGTAGGTCGTCGCGGTCGCGCCCACGTCGCGCACGTAGTCCGGGTTAGCCGCGCTCGCGGGCCCGCCCACCCCCCCCCCCCCGTCGCGCGCGATCTGGAGCACTGCCGACCCGACACCCCCGGACGCGCCGCTGACCAGCAGCGACTGCCCCTCCCGCACCCCGACCTCACGCAGCACCCGCAGCGCCGTCTCCACCACCGACGGGTACCCGGCCGCCTCCTCGAACGAGAGCCCCTCGGGGAGGTGGGCCCACGCCGTCAGCACCGCGAACTCCGCGCAGGTCTCGATCCCCTCGCCGAACACCCGGTCGCCGACCGCGACCCCGTCGACCCCCGCGCCGACCCGGTCCACCACCCCGGCCGCGTCCCGCCCGGTCCCGGCGGGCAGCGGCACCGGGAACTGCCCCTCGCGCACCCGCCAGTCGAACGGGTTCACCCCCGCCGCGCGCACCGCGATCCGCACCTGCCCCGGCCCGGCGCTCGGCTCGTCGGCGTCCACCAGGCGCAGCACGTCCGGACCGCCGTGCTCGCTGTAACTGATCTTCTTCATGCCCCCGACACTAGCCCTAACGGTTAGTGTTTTGGAACAGCTACGATTTCACACCTGATAGCATCCCGCCGTGACCGCGCCACCG
>NZ_JBQGCX010001095.1:0-1850 GCF_052038725.1 Actinosynnema sp. | reverse complement strand
GCAACGCCTACCGGCACGGCGGGTCCCCGCGTCCCGTGCGCCTGGAGCGGCACGGCGACCGGGTGCGCATCGAGGTCGACGACGCGAGCCCGCACCGGCTGCCCGTGCTCTCCCCGCCCGGCACCTCCACCACGAAGTCCGGCTTCGGGCTCGTCGTCGTGGCGCGGCTGTCCGAGCAGTGGGGAGTGGACCAGTACAACGACCACAAGACGGTCTGGGCCGAGCTGGCCACGGCCTGACGCCCTTCGGAGCAGCGGCCCGGACCACGCGGTCCGGGCCGCTGCCGTGCGCGCGACACGCCCGGACCGCGCCCCTGTGCCCGAGGTCACCTGTGAGGTGGGCGGCTGGCCGGGTGGTCCACACCCCGCCGGCTGCTGCGTTCGGCGGCACGTCCCGGCGCGGACCGGGGAGGTTCCGGTACCCGCTCGGTCCGGTGCGCGCCGCACAGGGGTTCACACCCGGTGCCCACCTGGCTACAGTCGGATTTGGGAGCGCTCCCAGTCAGTGTTCGCATCCTCGACGAGGAGGACAGCGTGGCGCTCATACCCGCCCCTGCCGGGACGCGACTGGCCCGGAAAACCCTGATCGCGCTCACCGGGGCCCTGGTGCTCATGGTGAGCCTGCTCTCCGGCGTGGCCGGCGCGCACGGCTCCACCACCGACCCGCCCTCGCGCAACTACGGCTGCTGGCAGCGCTGGGGCAGCGACTTCCAGAACCCGACCATGGCCCAGCGCGACCCCATGTGCTGGCAGGCCTGGCAGCGCGACACCAACGCCATGTGGAACTGGAACGGCCTCTCCCGCGAGGGCGGCGCGGGCAACCACCAGGCCGCCATCCCGGACGGCCAGCTGTGCAGCGCGGGCCGCACCGAGAACGGCCGGTACGCCGCGATGGACGTGCCCGGCGCGTGGACGGCCGCGACCAAGCCCAGGCAGTTCACCCTCACGGTGACCGACCAGGCCAAGCACGGGGCCGACTACCTGCGCGTCTACGTCACCAAGCAGGGCTTCAACCCGCTCACCACCTCACCGAGGTGGTCCGACCTGGAGCAGGTCGCCTCGACGGGCAGGTACGCGCCCGCGGGGACGTACCAGGTGGCGGTCAACGCCGGTTCGCGCACCGGGCGGCACATCGTCTACGTGATCTGGCAGGCCAGCCACTCCGACCAGTCGTACTACTTCTGCAACGACGTGATCTTCCAGTGAGCCCCGGCGCCCGGCGGGGGAATTGCCTTCGCCGGGTGAACACCGGCTGAACAAGAGGTGACGTCAGTCCCCCGCCCGTCACCTGGGCGGGGGACTTCTCCGCGCGCCTGGGACGTGATCTGCGCCGCTTTGTCAACGATGTCATGGTTTCTCGCGGTCGCGGCAGGTCAACCCGCTGGGAGCCGATCCGCCGTCCAGCCCCTCCCGGATGAGCCAGTTCGGTGCACCGTCCGGGTGATATCTGCATAATGTCCGTTTCAACGGCGTTTCTCTTCTTCGGACTGAGCGGAGGCATTGGGTGCTGGAGATCAGCGCGCTCACTTGGGCGGTCACCATCGGGCTGGTGGTGGCCCTGCTCGCGGTGGACCTCATCCTGGCAGCCGCGCGACCGCACCGCGTCCGGTTCGCCGAGGCGACGGCCTGGTCGGTGTTCTACATCGCGGTCGCGATCGCCTTCGGCGCGTGGTTCGCCTGGGCCTACGGCGGCGACGCGGGGGCGCAGTACTTCGCGGGCTACATCGTGGAGAAGAGCCTGTCGGTCGACAACCTCTTCGTCTTCGTGATCATCATGTCGACCTTCGCGGTCCCCGAGGAGCACCAGCACAAGGTGCTCACGTTCGGCATCGTGGTCGCCCTGGTCATGCG
>NZ_JBQGCX010001094.1:0-6317 GCF_052038725.1 Actinosynnema sp. | reverse complement strand
CGGGGCAGGCGGGCCAGACGGGTCAGGGGGCGGGGCGCGCACCGGACGAGGGCTGAACGGGGCAGGCGCGCGGAGGCCGGACCCGCTCAGCCCAGCTCGGTCTCCGGGTAGCCGAACCCCACCGCGCTCACGTCGTCCAGCGCCGCGCGGATCGCGGACGGCAGCACGAGGTCCTCGCTGGCCAGGGACGCCACCAGCTGCACGGTGTCCCTGGCCCCCACGATCGGCGCGACCACGCCGGGCCGGTCCCGCACCCACGCCAGCGCCACCCGCAGCGGCGAGCTGCCCAGGCCCTCGGCGGCGGTCAGCACGGCCTGCACGATCCGCGCCGCCCGCTCGGTGCGGTGCCGCTGCACGTACCCGGCCAGCGCCTCGGACGCCCCGCGCGAGTCGGCGGGCGTTGCGTGCCGGTACTTGCCGGTGAGCACGCCGCGCCCCAGCGGCGCCCACGGCAGCAGTCCCACCCGGTGGTGCCGCGCGGCGGGCGCGACCTCGCGCTCCACGCCCCGCTCCACCAGCGAGTACTCGACCTGGTTCGACACGATCGGGGTGTGGCCGGGCAGGGCGGCGGCGGTGCCCAGCTGCCAGCCGCAGTAGTTGGACACCCCGGCGTAGCGGACCTTGCCGGAGGCGATCGCCGAGTCCAGCGCGGACAGGGTCTCGTCCAGGGGCACGGCGGGGTCCCAGGCGTGCAGCTGCCACAGGTCGACGTGGTCCACGCCGAGCCTGCGCAGGGAGCCGTCGAGCGCGGCCAGCAGCGCTCCGCGCGAGGCGCCGCCGCCGAACGGGCCGTCGTCGCGCCGCGCGACCGCCTTGGTCGCCAGCACCACCCGATCGCGCGGGACGACCTCGCCCAGCAGTGCGCCGAGGATGCGCTCCGCTTCCCCGTCGGAGTAGACGTCGGCGGTGTCCACGAGCGTGCCGCCCGCCTCGGTGAAGGCCTGGAGCTGGCTCGCCGCCTGGTCGGGCCCGGTGTCCAGGCCCCAGGTCATGGTGCCGAGCCCGAGCCGGGACACCCGCAGACCGCTGCGTCCCAGGTATCGCTGTTCCACCCCGCGAAGCCGCGAGGGTGATCACCTGGCCATCGTGGTTACCGGTCGGTAGGGTCCGCGTGTGCGACTGGGACTGAACCTCGGGTACTGGGGCGCGGGCAACGACGCCGCGAACCTCGAACTGGCCAAGGAAGCCGACCGGCTCGGCTTCTCCGTGGTCTGGGCGGCGGAAGCCTACGGGTCGGACGCGCCGTCCGTGCTCTCGTGGGTGGCCGCCCACACCGAACGCGTGGACGTGGGCAGCGCCATCATGCAGATCCCCGCCAGGACACCGGCCATGGCGGCGATGACGGCGGCCACCCTGGACACCCTGTCCGGCGGGCGGTTCCGGATGGGGCTGGGCGTGTCCGGGCCGCAGGTGTCGGAGGGCTGGCACGGGGTGCGCTTCGACAAGCCGCTCGCGCGCACCCGCGAGTACGTGGAGATCGTGCGCACCGCGCTGCGCCGCGAGCGGCTCAGGCACGAGGGCGAGCACTACGTGCTGCCGCTGCCGGACGGCCCCGGCAAGGCGCTCACCCTGACCGTGCACCCCGTGCGCGAGCACATCCCGCTCTACCTGGCGGCCGTGGGCCCGAAGAACGTCCAGCTCGCGGGCGAGATCGCCGACGGGTGGTTGGCGCTGTTCTTCTCCCCCGAGCAGGCCGGGGAGTCCCTCGACCTGCTGCGCGCCGGTCGCGAGAAGGCCGGGAAGACCCTCGACGGGTTCGACGTGGTGCCCACCGCGCCGCTGGTCGTGGGCGAGGACTGGCGGGCGTGCGCGGACCTGGTGCGGCCGTACGCGGCGCTGTACGTGGGCGGCATGGGCAGCAGGCAGAAGAACTTCTACAACGACCTCGCGGTGCGCATGGGCTACGCCGCCGAGGCCGCCGAGGTGCAGGAGCGGTACCTGGCCAAGGACTACGCGGGGGCGATGGCGGCGCTGCCGCTGGAGTTCCTGGACGCCACCTCGCTGCTCGGTCCGGTGGAGCGGATCGCCGACCGGATGGCCGCCTACGCCCAAGCGGGGGTCACGACGCTGACCGTCTCGCCCATGCTGCAAGATCTGGCCCAGGGGACGGCCGCGCTCCGCGCGGCGTCCGAGGCTTTGGATCTGGCGGGAGTGGGTAGTTGAGCTGGTTGCAGGCCATCGTCCTCGGCCTGGTGCAGGGACTCACGGAATTCCTCCCCATCTCGTCGTCGGCGCACGTGCGCATCGTGTCCACGCTGTTCTTCGGCAACGACGCGGGCGCCTCGTTCACCGCGGTGATCCAGCTGGGGACCGAGCTGGCAGTGCTGATCTACTTCGCCAAGGACATCGGCGGGCTCCTGTCCGCCTGGTTCAAGGGCTTGGTCAGCAAGGCCGCCCGGAAGACCGAGAACTACCGGATGGCGTGGTACGTCATCCTCGGGTCGATTCCGATCAGCGTCCTTGGCCTGGTCTTCAAGGACGAGATCCGCTCGTCGCTGCGAAACCTGTGGATCACGGCGATCGTGCTGGTCGTGTTCGGCATCCTGCTCGGCGTGGCTGACCACGTCGGCAAGCAGGTGCGCTCGAAGTTGGAGTTGAAGGACGCCGTCGGCATGGGCTTCGCCCAGGCCATGGCCCTCATCCCCGGTGTCTCCCGCTCCGGCGGGACGCTCACCGCGGGTCTGTTCCTGGGGCTGGACCGGGCCGCCGCGGCCCGGTACTCGTTCCTGCTGGCCCTGCCCGCCGTGTTCGGCGCCGGCCTGTTCAGCATCCCGGACGTGCTCGACCGCTCCGAGGCGAACGCCGCCTCGGTGCCGCAGATGATCGTGGCGACGCTGGTGTCGTTCGTGGTCGGCTACGCCACCATCGCGTGGCTGCTGCGGTACGTGTCGAAGCACAGCTACTCGGCGTTCGTGTGGTACCGGCTGCTGCTGGGCCTGGTGCTGATGGGTCTGCTGTCGATGAACCTGATCAGCGCGACCTGAGCCCCTCGGGGACCTGACGCTCCTCCGGTGGCCCCGGGTGGGTGCGGCGGGCCCGCGCGGTGATCGGTTCGCGGGGCGATTTAGGCTGGCAGCGTGGCTACTGTGATCCTTCTGCGGCACGCGCGCTCGACCGCCAACGGCTCCGCGATCCTGGCGGGCAGGCAACCGGGGGTGCGGCTCGCGGAGGACGGCGAGCGGCAGGCCCGCGCGCTCGTGGACCGGCTCGCCGGGGTGCGCCTGGACGCGGTGGTGACCTCGCCGCTGGAGCGCTGCGGGCAGACCCTGGAGCCGCTGCTGGCCGAGCGCGGCCTCACCGCGACCGTCGAGCCGGACCTGGCCGAGGTCGAGTACGGCGAGTGGACCGGCAGGCCCATCAAGGAGCTGCTGCAGGAGCCGCTGTGGAAGGTGGTGCAGCAGCACCCGTCCGCCGCGGTGTTCCCCGGCGGCGAGGGGCTGGCGCGGGTGCAGGCCAGGGCGGTGGCGGCGGTGCGGGCGCACGACGCGCGGGTCACCGAGGAGTTCGGGCCCGGCGCGGTGTGGCTGGCGTGCAGCCACGGCGACGTGATCAAGTCGCTGCTGGCGGACGCGCTGGGCGCGCACCTGGACGGGTTCCAGCGGATCGTGGTCGACCCGGCGTCGCTGTCGGTGGTCCGGTACACCGAGACCCGGCCGTTCGTGCTGCGGGTCAACGACAACGGCGGCGCCCTGGCCGACGTGGTCCCCCCGATCGAGAAGCCGGCGTCCTCGGACGCGGTCGTCGGGGGCACCACCGGGGCGTGAGCCCGGCCTCGGATCGGAGAGGGTGGCCCCCGGCCGGGGCAGGGTGGGCCGGGGGCCACTGGTCCTGTGCGCGCCTGACCGGCTGGGTGGTCGGGCGGATCTGATCGTATGGCGGGAAACGCGCTGGTGAGCGCGGTCCCGCAATTAAGGAACCGGTGTGGAGTTGTCCCGTTCGGGTGCGGTCGAGCGGCCCAACGGGGCGGGTGAACCCCGGAAAAGCGCAGCTCAAACGGCGCGGAAACACGCCGGAAACACAGCGGGCAAGCGCACGTGAGGGGGAATCGGCTGCGACCTCCGGCCCAGGCCGGTCGTCGGGCGGCTGTTTACTGTTAACGACGCTGTGTGCACCGGTGGTCACCCTCCGGGACCATCGGGGGTGTCGGCCAGGTGGCGGCGGGGGTGCGGCCGGACGGGGACGGGGACCGGGACGGCGGCGCGAGCGGGTCGGGTCGGGGTGGGGTGGGGCGGGGTGCGAGCGCCGGCGGGGCGGTGGCTACGCCTGCGGCGCCCACAGGCAGAACGGGTGACCGGCCGGGGCCAGGGGCGCCCGCACGTCCGCCTGCGGCTGGCGCCCGGCCAGGCGGGCGCACGGCTCCAGGGCCCGCGCCACCCCGGCCGCCAGGTCGGTGACCTCGACGTCCAGGTGCGTCATCATCCGCGGGTCGCCCTCGGCGGCGGGCCACACCGGCGGCCGGTGGGCGGGCTCGCACTGGAACGACAGGCCCGCGCCGCCCGCCGGGTCGCGCAGCGTCACCCGCTCCTCCTCGTCGGTGGCGATCTCCCAGTCGAGCGGCGCGCCGTAGAACAGCGCCAGACCCCTGGGGTCGGTGGTGTCGAGGGCGGTCGCGGTCAGCTTCACCCCCTCGGGTCTGCTCTCACCCGGACGTGGGCGCGGCGGTCGGGGCGGACCGGTCGGGGTGGTTCCGGGCGCGCGGTGGCCTACGGTCGCACCATGATCACCGAACGCTCCGCCCCGGCCGCCGCGCTGCGGGCGCTGCACGTGCCCGGCGACCCGCTCGTGCTGCCCAACGCCTGGGACGTGCCGTCCGCGCTCGCCGTCGAGCGGGCCGGGTTCGGCGCGGTCGCCACGGCCAGCGCCGCGGTGTCCGCGTCCCTGGGCCACCCGGACGGGGAGGCGATGCCGGTGGACGAGGCGTTCGCCGCGATCGCCCGCATCGCCTCGGCGGTCGCGGTCCCGGTCACCGCCGACGTCGAGCACGGGTACGGCCTGGGCGCCGCTGAGCTGGCCGGGCGGCTGGCTGAGGCGGGCGCGGTCGGGTGCAACGTCGAGGACTCGCTGGAGGAGCGGGAGCTGCTGGACGCCGACCGGCACGCCAACTACCTGCGGGAACTGCGCGCGGCCGACCCCGACCTGGTGATCAACGCCCGGATCGACGTCTTCCTGCTGGGCGGGGACGTCGCGGAGGCGTTGCGCAGGGCCCGGCTGTACGCGGAGGCGGGCGCGGACTGCGTGTACCCGATCGGGCTCGCCGACGAGGCGGGCATCGGGGAGTTCGTCGGCGGCGCCGGGCTGCCGGTCAACGTGCTGCGGTCCCCGGCCGCGCCCGCCGCGCCCCGGTTGGCGCAGCTGGGGGTGGCGCGGATCAGCCACGGGCCGTTCGTGCACCGGGAGGTCATGGCCGCGCACGCCGAGCTGCTGGCGAGGTTGCGCGCCGAGCGCTGAGCCGGGTCGCCGAGCCGGAACGCGGGCCCGGAACCCCCGCCCAGCGCGTGAAGCCCGCGTGAAGCGGGGGTTCTGGCGGATAACGGCTGGCCGCCACCACTATCCTTGTGGGCAGTATGAACACGCCGTCTTTCGCCGACCTGCAGCAACGCCTGCCCCAGCTCATGACTCGGGACCAGCGCCGCCTGCGCCGCCGCCTCGACGGCGTCCGCAAGATGCGCGACGAGCGGGCACGGGCAGGCGTGACCGCCGAGATCGCCGCCGAGTTCGACCAGGCCGAGCTGAGGGTGGCGCTGCGCCGCGAGGCCCTGCCCACGATCACCTACCCGGCCGAGCTGCCGGTGAGCGCGCACAAGGACGAGATCGCCGCGCTCATCCGCGACCACCAGGTGGTGGTCGTGGCCGGTGAGACCGGGTCGGGCAAGACCACGCAGCTGCCCAAGATCTGCCTCGAGCTGGGCCGGGGCGTCCTCGGCCAGATCGGGCACACCCAGCCGCGCAGGCTCGCCGCCCGCACCGTCGCCGAGCGCGTCGCCGAGGAGCTGGGCACCGAGCTGGGCGCGGCGGTCGGCTACAAGGTCCGGTTCACCGACCAGTCCGGCGACGACACGCTGGTCAAGCTCATGACCGACGGCATCCTGCTCGCCGAGCTCCAGACCGACCGGATGCTCTCCCGCTACGACACGATCATCATCGACGAGGCGCACGAGCGCAGCCTCAACGTCGACTTCCTCCTCGGCTACCTCAAGCAGCTGCTGCCCCAGCGCCCGGACCTCAAGGTCGTCATCACCTCCGCGACGATCGACCCGCAGCGGTTCGCCGAGCACTTCGCGGAGCCCGACGGCACCCCGGTGCCGATCATCGAGGTC
>NZ_JBQGCX010001093.1:0-1526 GCF_052038725.1 Actinosynnema sp. | reverse complement strand
CCGGCGACGTTGAAGGTGCCGGGGACGTCGTGGCGCACCGCGTGCAGGAGCACGTCCATGAGGTCCTGCTCGTGCAGGAACTGCATGCGCGCGTCGTAGCCGAGCACCGTCGGGATGACCGGCAGCCGGAAGTAGCTGGTCATGGGGCTGACCACGTGGGGGCCGATCACGTTGGCGCACCGCAGCGTGGTCACTCGGACGTCGGGGCGGCGGCGGGCGACGCCGCGCACGTAGCCCTCGATCTCGTTGACGTCCTTGGCGTAGCCCGAGCGGGGCGCGCGCCGCGGCTCCATGTCCTCGGTGAACATCGCCGGGTCACGGGGGCTCGCGCCGTACACCGCGGTCGAGGACTTCACCACCAGCGCCCGCAGGCCCGGCGCCTTCTGGCAGGCGGCCAGGAGCTGCATCGTCCCGATGACGTTGAGCTCCTTCATCGTGTTCCGCCCCCCGGCGCTGCCGGGGGTGGAGATGACGCTCATGTGGACGACGGTGTCGACGTCCTCCTTGGCGATCACCTTGGCGATCACCGGGTTGCGGATGTCGGCACGCACGAACGAGACGTCGCCGATGTCGCCCCGCGGGGGGACGACGTCGACGCCGATCACCCGGTCGACCGTCGGGTCGGTGGCGATGGACCGCGCGAACCTGCGCCCCAGGTCGCGGGACACGCCCGTGACCAGGACGACCTTGCCGGCGCTGCCCATGGCGACCCCGCGACCCAGGAGGAGGCTTACTTGCCGAGCTTGCGGCGCTGGACGCGCGTCTTCTTCAGCAGCTTGCGGTGCTTCTTCTTGGCCATGCGCTTGCGCCGCTTCTTGATGACAGAACCCACGGGATACCTTTCACAGCTGTGTACCGCCCTGCGGAGACACCGCAGGACCGGCACAGCCTATCGGGCACCCGGAGGCAGGCAGAATCGCGGCCCCGGGCCGGACGGTCAGCCCGCGTCGTAGAAGCTCTTGCGGAGGTACTCGTTCGCGTCCTCCTCGCGGACGCGGAACGATCGGCCGACCCGGACAGCGGGCAGCTCGCCGCTGTGCACCAGGCGGAAGACGGTCATCTTAGAGACGCGCATCATCGCCGCGACCTCGGCCACGGTCAGGAACTTCGCCTCGGCGATGTCCCCGGAAGAGTTGGCAGCCATCGTGCACCAGCTCGCTTTCTATGCGCCCGCCACCGGCTTCCCCACCGGTGATCACACGGGCGGCGCTGACGTGAGAATAGGGCCTGGTGTGACTCGTGGGAAGGGATGGACGAAAGAAACCTGACTGGCCTACGGCGTGTTGCCTTGCGGAACCTTCCGGTGGACGTTCCACGCCGAGGTCTCGCGGGTCACGGGAACGGGTCGAGCCCGTGCAGCGGGAACACCTCGGTGCGGGTCGCGTGCACCGCCCGGTCCAGCCAGGCGTCGGGGTCGTACCCGCCCTCCCAGGCACGGTACGCCGGATTCCGCCCGTCCGTGAGCCGGTACGGCGCGGTGCGGCCGAGCCGCTCCTCGACGTACTCCCGGAAGCCCCCCGGCGTCT
>NZ_JBQGCX010001092.1:0-3070 GCF_052038725.1 Actinosynnema sp. | reverse complement strand
CCCACCCACCTACCTCCCCACCCACCCACCTCCCAGGTGGAGAAGCCCCCCGCAGAGCCGTTGCTAGGCTTTTCGGCGTCGAGTCCGACGAGCGTTCCCCCACACCTGGAGGTCACCCTGTCCGGCGATCGGCTTGCCAAGAACGGTCCCTGCGTGGTCGTCGCCGGGGGCGGCACCGCGGGGCACATCGAGCCCGCGCTCGCCCTGGCCGACGCCGTCATGAGGCTTCGGCCGGACGCCAGGGTCGTCGCGCTCGGGACCGAGCGGGGGCTGGAGAGCCGGCTCGTCCCGGCCCGCGGCTACCCCCTCGAACTGATCCCGCCCGTCCCCATGCCGCGCAAGCCCACCGCGGACCTGCTCAAGCTGCCGCTCAAGGTGCGCGGCGCCGTGAAGCAGACCCGCGACGTGCTGGAGCGCGTCGGCGCGGACGTCGTCGTCGGCTTCGGCGGGTACGTCTCGCTGCCCGCCTACCTCGCCGCCCGCGGTCGCGTGCCGATCGTCGTGCACGAGGCCAACGCGAAGTCCGGCCTGGCCAACAAGGTCGGCGCGAAGTTCGCCGAGCGCGTCGCCGCCGCCGTCCCCGACTCGGGGCTGTCGGACGCGCGCGTCATCGGCATCCCGCTCCGCCACTCGATCACCACCCTGAACCGCGCCGCGCTGCGCGCCGAGGCCCGCCGGGCGTTCGGGCTGCACCCGACCGCTCCCGTGCTGCTGGTGTTCGGCGGCTCGCAGGGCGCCCGCTCGATCAACACCGCGGTCTCCGCCGCCGCCCCCGCGTTCGCCGCGGCGGGCATCGGCGTGCTGCACGCCCACGGCCCCAAGAACACCGTGGCCGTCCAGCAGGTCCCGAACACCCCGGCCTACGTCCCCGTTCCCTACCTGGAGCGCATGGACCTGGCCTACGCCGCCGCCGACGCCGTCCTGTGCCGCTCCGGCGCGATGACCGTCGCCGAGGTCTCCGCGGTCGGCCTCCCGGCCATCTTCGTCCCGCTGCCCCACGGCAACGGCGAGCAGGCCCTCAACGCCAACCCCGTGGTCGCCGCGGGCGGCGGCGTCCTGATCCCGGACGAGCAGCTCACCCCCGAGTGGGTGGCCGCCAACGTCGTCCCGCTGGTCGCCGACCGCCAGCGCCTCGCCGCCATGTCGGCCGCGACGCTGTCCACCGGCCACCGCGAGGCCGACGTCGTGCTCGCGCGCATGGTGCTGGAGGTGGTCAACAAGTGAGCGGGGTCCTCGACCGGGTGCATCTGGTGGGCATCGGCGGCGCCGGGATGAGCGGCATCGCCCGCATCCTCCTCGCCAGGGGCGCCGAGGTGTCCGGATCGGACGCGAAGGACTCGCGGACGGTCCTCGCGCTGCGCGCCCAGGGCGCCCACGTCGCCGTCGGCCACGACGGCGCCAACCTCGACCAGCTCGACGGCGGCCCCACCGCCGTCGTGGTGTCCACCGCGATCCGCGAGGACAACCCCGAGCTGGTCGCCGCCCGCGAGCGCGGCGTCGCCGTGCTGCGCCGCGCCGAGGCGCTGGCCGCCCTGATGCTCGACCACCGGGTCGCCTGCGTCGCGGGCACCCACGGCAAGACCTCCACCACGTCCATGCTCACCGTGGCGCTCCAGCACTGCCGCATGGACCCGTCGTTCGCGATCGGCGGCGACCTCAACGAGTCTGGCGCCAACGCCCACCAGGGCGCGGGCGGCGTGTTCGTGGCCGAGGCCGACGAGAGCGACGGCTCCTTCCTGTTCTTCGCGCCGTCGGTGGCGGTCGTGACCAACGTGGAGGCCGACCACCTCGACCACCACGGCACCGTCGAGGCCTACGTGGCCGTGTTCGACGAGTTCCTGGAGCGCATCGAGCCGGGCGGCGTGCTGATCGCCTGCGCCGACGACGAGGGCTCCGCCGCGCTGGCCGACCGCGCCGAGAAGCGCGGCATCCGGGTCCGCCGCTACGGCCGGACCGCGACCGGCGAGGGCGCCGCCGTGCTGGTCGAGCACCGGCCCGACGGCGCGGGCGGCCTGGCCGTCGTTGAGCTGGACGGCGAGCGGCTGGACGTGCGGGTCGCCGTGCCCGGCGAGCACATGGCGGGCAACGCGGTCGCCGCGCTGCTGGCCGCCGTCGAGCTCGGCGCCGACCGCTGGGGCGTCCTGGAGGGCCTGGCCGCGTTCGGCGGGGTCCGCAGGCGCTTCGAGTTCAAGGGCGTCGCGGCGGGCGTGCGGGTCTACGACGACTACGCCCACCACCCCACCGAGGTCGCCGCGCAGCTCAAGGCCGCGCGCCCGGTCGCGGGCGACGGCAGGCTGGTCGTCGTGTTCCAGCCGCACCTGTACTCGCGCACCAAGGCGTTCGCCGCCCAGTTCGGGCAGGCGCTCGCGCTCGCCGACGAGGTCGTCGTGCTCGACGTGTACGGCGCGCGCGAGGACCCGGAGCCCGGCGTGACCGGCGAGCTGGTCGCCGAGGCCGTCCCGCTGGAGGCGGGCAGGGTGCGGCACGTGCCGTCGTTCGACCGGGTGCCCGAGCTCGTCGCGGGCCTGGTCCGCGAGGGCGACCTCGTGGTCACCATGGGCGCGGGCGACGTCACCATGCTCGGCCCGGTGATCGTGGACGCGCTGGCGCACCGAGGATGAGCGCCACGACGGCGCGCCGCCCGCGCGCGCAGCAGCGGCGCAAGCCGTCGCGCGGTCCCGACCGCGCGACGGTGCTGCGCAGGCGGGCGGTCGCCGTCATGAGCGTCGTCACCGTCGTGGTGCTCGGCTACGCGCTCTGGTTCACCTCGCTGGTGGGCGTGGGCGAGGTGGCCGTGGAGGGCAACGTCGAGCTGACCGCCGAGCAGGTGCGGGTGGCGGCCGAGGTGGGCACCGGCGAGCCGATCCTGAGCCTGGACACCGACGCGGTGGCGGCGAAGGTGCGCGAGCTGCCGAGGGTGGCGGACGTGGAGGTCTCGCGGTCCCTGCCCGGCACGGTGCTGCTAATGGTCACCGCGCGCACCCCGGTCGCCGTGGTGCAGGCCGACGACGGCGCGCACGTGTTCGACCGGACCGGGAAGGACTACGCGACCACGTCCGCCGCGCCCGCC
>NZ_JBQGCX010001091.1:0-5627 GCF_052038725.1 Actinosynnema sp. | reverse complement strand
CTGCCGGAGGCGGCGTCGACCGGTGGAGCGGAGTTGTCGGTGGCGTCGACCGGCGGTGTGGGGCGGCCAAGGGGGTCTACCGGCGAGTCGCCGCGGCCGAGGGCGGTGTCGTGCGGGGTGGGGTGGCCGGGGTCGGTGGGTGCCTGGGTGGTCTGGGGTGTCGGGGCGGTTGGGGGCGTGTCCTGCTGGCCTGCGGTTTCGGGAGGGCTCTGCTTCGCTGTTCGCTGGGCTTGCCGGTTGGTCGGCTGCGGGCTGGACACCACTGGATACTATCCGTCGAACGCGATAAGTTCAGGCATCAAACTTATTGGAGGTTCACCGTGACCGACTTCAGCTTCGGCCTGTGGACGGTTGGCTGGCAGGGGCGTGACCCGTTCGGGGACGCCACCCGGCCCGTCCTCGACGCGCCAACGGCGGTGCGCAAGCTCGCCGAGCTGGGCGCCTGGGGCGTCACCTTCCACGACGACGACCTGATCCCCTTCGGGGCCAGTGCCGCCGAGCGGGACCAGCGGGTCTCCGCGTTCCGCAGCGCGCTCGACGAGACCGGGCTCGTCGTGCCGATGGTGACCACGAACCTGTTCACCCACCCCGTCTTCAAGGACGGCGGCTTCACCAGCAACGACCGGTCGGTGCGCCGGTTCGCGCTGCGCAAGGTGCTGCGCAACCTGGAGCTCGCCGCCGAGCTCGGCGCCAAGACGATCGTCCTGTGGGGCGGTCGCGAGGGCTCCGAGACGGACGCGGGCAAGGACGTGCAGGCCGCTCTGGAGCGCTACCGCGAGGCGCTGGACACGATCGCGCAGCACTCCGTCGACCAGGGCTACGGCTTCCGGTTCGCGCTGGAGCCCAAGCCCAACGAGCCGCGCGGCGACATCCTGCTGCCGACCGTCGGGCACGCGCTCGCGTTCATCTCCACCCTCCAGCACCACGAGCTGGTCGGCGTGAACCCCGAGGTCGGCCACGAGCAGATGGCCAACCTGAACTTCGTCCACGGCATCGCGCAGGCGCTGTGGCAGAAGAAGCTGTTCCACATCGACCTCAACGGGCAGAAGGGGCCGCGCTTCGACCAGGACCTGGTCTTCGGGCACGGCGACCTGCTCTCGGCGTTCTTCCTGGTCGACCTCCTGGAGAACGGCGGCTACGACGGCCCCCGCCACTTCGACTACAAGCCCCTGCGCACCGAGGACGTCGACGGCGTGTGGGACAGCGCCGCCGCCAACATGCGCACCTACACCCTGCTCAAGGAGCGCGCGCAGGCCTACCGCGCCGACCCCGAGGTGCAGGAGGCGCTGCGGGTCAGCGGCGTCACCGAGCAGGCCGTGCCCACCCTCGGCGACGGCGAGTCGATCGCGGACTTCCTCGCGGCCGACGAGTCGTTCGACCCCGACAAGGCCGCCGAGCGCGGGTACGGGTTCGTGAAGCTGTCGCAGCTGGCCCTGGAGCACCTCCTGGGCGCCCGCTGATGGCGCTGGTCGCGGGCGTCGACTCCTCCACCCAGTCCTGCAAGGTGGTGGTGCGCGACGCCCAGACCGGCGCGCTGGTCAGGGAGGGGCGCGCCGCGCACCCGCCCGGCACCGAGGTTCACCCCGACGAGTGGTGGACCGCGCTGCGGACGGCGATCGACGCCGCGGGCGGGCTCGACGACGTCGAGGCCGTCTCGGTGGCCGCGCAGCAGCACGGCATGGTGTGCCTGGACGCGTCCGGGGAGGTCGTGCGGCCCGCGCTGCTGTGGAACGACACGCGCTCGGCGGGCGCCGCCGCGGACCTGACGGCCGAGCTCGGCGCGCAGGCGTGGGCGGACGCCACCGGCAGCGTGCCGGTCGCCTCCCTCACGGTCACCAAGCTGCGGTGGCTGGCCCGGAACGAGCCCGAGGCCGCCGCGCGGGTCGCCGCGGTGTGCCTGCCGCACGACTGGCTGACCTGGAAGCTGCGCGGTGGTGGCGACCTGGCCGACCTGGTCACCGACCGCAGCGACGCGAGCGGCACCGGCTACTGGTCCCCGGTCACCGGCGAGTACCGGCCCGACCTGCTGGAACTGGCCATGGGACGGGCGCCCGAGGTCCCTCGGGTCGCCGGACCCGCCGAGCTGATCGGCGGCCGGTACGGGGTCGGCGCGGGAGACAACGCGTCGGCCGCGCTGGGCGTGCAGATCCAGCCCGGTGACGTCGTGGTGTCCGTGGGCACGTCCGGGACCGCGTTCGCGCGGTCCGAGGCGGCGGCTGCGGACGGCACCGGGATCGTCAACGGGTTCGCCGACGCGGAGGGCACCTACCTGCCGCTGGTGTGCACGCTGAACGCCTCCCGCGTCCTGGACGCCACCGCCGCGATGCTCGGCGTCGACCTGGACCGGCTGTCCGAGCTGGCGCTGGGCGCCGAGGCCGGGGCGGGCGGGCTGGCCTTCGTGCCGTACCTGGAGGGCGAGCGCACCCCGAACCGGCCGGACTCCACCGGGGCACTGCACGGGCTGCGGCTGGACACGGCCACGCCCGGACACCTGGCGCGGGCCGCCGTCGAGGGGATGCTGTGCAGCCTCGCGGACGCGATCGACGCGCTGCGGGCGGTCGGCACCCCGGTCAGCCGGGTCCTGCTGATCGGCGGCGGGGCTCGGGCCCGTGCGGTCCGGGAGATCGCGCCCGCCGTGTTCGGGTGCCCGGTGCTGGTGCCCGAGCCGGGGGAGTACGTCGCCGACGGCGCCGCCCGGCAGGCCGCCTGGGCGGTCGGCGGCGCCGACGCCCCGCCGGTCTGGACGGCGCGGACCTCGGCCTCGTTCACCGCCGAGGCCACGCCGTTCGTCCGCGAGAGGTACGCCGAGGCCCGTGACCTGACGGTGCCCCGGTTGGGCTGAGCGCCCCGGTTGGGCTGAGGCGCGCGAGCGCGGGAATCGGGCGGGTGATCCGGGAAGCCTCCGGGTCACCCGCTCTCCCGTGCCGGGGGTGCTGCCGAAGGGCGCGGTTGGGGCGGGTCGTCGCGGGTAACCGGGCGCGATCCGCTCAGACCGGAGGTGGGAGCTGTGCGCGCTACCGTGCTCAACTGCACGTTGAAGAAGTCGCCCGCGCCGTCCAACACCGGGGCCCTGGCCTCGGTCGTGGTGGGGGCGCTCCGGGAACGCGGGGTCGACGTCGTCGAGCACCGGATCGCCGACCTCGACGTCCAGCCCGGCGTGGAGACCGACCTCGGGGACGACTGGACCGCCGTGCACCGGGACCTGCTCGGCTCGGAGATCCTGGTCATCGCCACGCCCACCTGGGTCGGCAGGCCCTCGTCCCTCGCCCAGCGGGTGCTGGAGCGGATGGACGCGATGATCTCCGAGCAGGACGCCGACGGCAGGCCCGTCGCCTACAACCGGGTCGCGGGCGTCGTCGTCACGGGCAACGAGGACGGGGCGCACCACGTCGTCAGCGAGGTCGCGGGCGGGCTCGGGGACATCGGGTACACGATCCCCGGACAGGCCTGGACGTACTGGAACATGGGGCCCGGCCCCGGACCCGACTACTCGGACACCGACCACGGGCACGAGTGGGCGCACAGCACCGGGCGGACCATGGCGGCCAACCTGCACGCCGTCGCCGTCGCGCTGGCCGCGAACCCCGTCCCCGCGCCCTAGGGACGCCCGACCCCCGCGCCTCGCTGAGAACGAGGGCGGGGGAGCGGGTGGGCTCGCGGGCGTGGTGGACCGGCCCGCGAGCCGGGGGCGCGTCGCGCGCAGAACGGCGCGCACAAAGCCGCGCGCGGCGCCACGGAGGAAAACCCGCAGCAGTGCGGCGCGGGAAAGCGGTGCGGTGGTGACCGGGATGTGTTCGTCTGGCATGGATCCGAAGCTAGAGCCGCGGATTCACGCCCGGCAGCCGGAGAAGAGCACGTTGTGGACAACCACCGGACCTGTGGATGAACCGGAGTGGGGACCGGGCCGAGGTGGTAGGGGCGGCGGGTCAGAACAGGGCGGTCCAGCCCATCAGCTCCGCCACCACGAAGGCCACCACCAGCACCGTCAGGACGACCACCGCCACCAGGGTCACCACGGGGGCGACCTTCGACGGCATCGGCTGCGGGTGGGACAGGCCCGAGGTCTGGCCGGAGTCCGGCGGCGTGTCGCCCGGTGCGACGCCGCCACCCGGCTCCAGGCCCGGTGTGCGCGTGGGGTTGGGGTCAGGCGGTTTCGCGGTCATACCGTGCCGTGTACCCGTCCGGGCCCGTGTGAATCGGACGTCACACGGGTAAACGAAATCCCATGAGCGGCCTACAGGACGAGTTGCTGCGCACCCTGACCAAGGTGGCCAAGGCGCTGCGCGCTGAGGGCATCCCGTTCGCACTGGCGGGCGGCTGCGCGGTGTACGCGCGCGGCGGACCCTCCACCGAGCACGACGCGGACATCCTGGTCCGCGAGGAGGACGCCGCCGAAGCCGTGCGCGCGCTGGTCGCCGTCGGCATGCGGGCCGCGGAGCCGCCGGAGGACTGGCTGCTCAAGGTCTACGACGGCGACCTGCTGGTCGACCTGCTCTACCGGCCCAACGAGCTGCCGGTGACCACCGAGACGCTGGAGCGCGCCGAGGAGCTGCAGGTCGGCTCCGTGGTGCTGCCGGTGATGCCCGCGACCGAGGTGATGATCGGCAAGCTCCTCGTGCTCGACGGGCACCGCTGCGACTTCAGCGCCCTGCTGCCCTTCGCCCGCGCGCTGCGCGAGCAGATCGACTGGGAGAAGGTGCGGGAGGCCACCGGCCACTCGCCCTACGCCGAGTCGTTCCTGCTGCTGGTGGAGCGGCTGGACATCATCGCGCCGGAGTCCGAGCCGGTGCGGGAGAGGACCGCGTCATGACGGACGAGCCCGAGCAGTACCTCGCCGCCCGGTTGCGCCGGGCCATCGCCGAGGACCCGCGAACCACCGAGATGGGTGTTCGCATCACCGTTCGGGGTGACACCGCGCTGCTCTCCGGTGACGTCGCGAGCCCGGAGCGGCGGGCGGAGCTGGAAGCGGTGATCCACGACGTCGCCCCGGAGCTGACCGTGCTCGACGACGTGAAGGTCGTCCCGGCCGGCGAACCCGAAGGACAGGAGGACCTCCGATGATCCGCATCGCCGCCGTGGGCGACGTGCACCTGGACGAGTCGGCGCGCGGTCGGATGCGGCCCGCGCTGGAGAACGTCGCCGAGCACGCCGACGTGCTGCTGCTGGCGGGCGACCTGACCAGGCACGGGACCGTGGACGAGGCCAAGGTCGTCGCCGACGAGTACCGGGACCTGCCGGTGCCGGTGGTCGCCGTGCTCGGCAACCACGACCACCACGACGACCGCCCCGACGAGGTCACGGCCGTGCTGCGCGACGGCGGCCTGATCGTCCTGGAGGGCGAGGGCGCCGTCTTCACGATCGGGGACCGCACGCTCGGCGTCGCCGGGGTCAAGGGCTTCGGCGGCGGCTTCGCGGGCAAGTGCGGCAGCGCGTTCGGCGAGCGGGAGATGAAGGCGTTCATCGGGCACACCACCGAGGTCGCCGACCGGCTCCGGACCGCGCTCGAGGGGCTCGACACCGACGTCAAGGTCGCGCTGACCCACTACTCGCCGGTGCCGGACACGCTGCGCGGCGAACCGCTGGAGATCTACCCGTTCCTCGGGTCGTACCTGCTGGGCGAGGCCGTG
>NZ_JBQGCX010001090.1:0-2090 GCF_052038725.1 Actinosynnema sp. | reverse complement strand
TCGCTGGACCGGGTGAGACCAGGGCCGCAGTCCTGTTACCTGCGGTTACTCACCTCTTAGAGTCGGCGTCCGATCAGTTCGTTTGCGTTTTCCTCATTGCGCGGACATCCACTGCGAGGGGAAGTGACGACGTGGTATCTCAACGCGGGGTCGGCGCGGTAGCGCTGGCGCTGGCCGGACTGCTGGTGGGTGGGGCATCGCCCGCACTGGCGGCCACGACCGGGAACCTGCCCGGTGGCACCAGCATCGGGGTCTCGATCACCGGGCCGACCCAGGGGGCCGTGCTCCCGCAGGGGGTCGCCACGATCACCGGAACGGCGTCGATCGGCCTCGGCGTCCCGGTGGTGGACACGGCGCTCACCTACGTGGTGGACGCCTCCAGCAGCACCGGCAGCCCCTGCACGACCACCCAGACGGTGCTCGGCTGCGAGGTGGGCGCGGCGCGGGGCCTCAACCAGATCGCCGCCGCCTCGCGGTCCGTGGTCGGCTCGGTGGGCGCGGTCGCGTTCGGCACGAAGGCGGCCATCGCCGACGTGGGGCCCGCGGCGGGCGACCAGCGGTTGACCGGGCCGGGGACCGACTCGAACGGGGACGGCACGCCGGACGTGGAGGAGGCGCTGGCCTCGATCCGCGCGGGCGGCGTGGACCGGTTCACCGCGCGGACCTTCTCGGCGGGCACCGACTACGTGCCCGCGCTGCTGGCGTCGAACACGGTCACGGCGGCGCAGACCCAGAGGCGCAAGATCGTGGTGTTCCTGTCGGACGGCTTCTCCGGCTCCAACGTGGGCGCGGCGCTCGCCGCCACCGGTCCGGACGTGGACATCTACACCTTCGCGGTGGGCGCGGGCGCGAGCTGCGACGGCGTGAACTACGCGTCGAGCATGCAGCGCATCGCGGACGTGACGGGCGGGACGTGCACCGAGGTGCCGAACCCGGCGGCGCTGCCGAGCGTGGTGCCCGGCGTCATCAACGCGACGCTGACGGGCCTGACGGTCAGCGTCGACAACGGCCCGCAGGTGCCGATCACCGCGCTCTCGGTCGCGGCGCTGCCGCAGACCGGGCCGACGCAGGTGAGCTGGACGGTGCCGACGGCGCCGCTGGGCGTGGGCGCGCACCGGGTGTGCGTGACCGCGAACGGCAACGACGGCGGGGGTGACGGCAGCGTCACCGACTGCGTGAACGTGACCGTGCAGGCACCGCCGGGGATCGCCCTGGGTGGTCCGTACACCACGGCCGAGGGCACGGCGGTGTCCGTCGGCGGGTCGCTGGTGAACCCGCCCGCCGGGCTGGTGACCACGCGGTGGACCGCAACGCCGCTGTCCGGGGTCGGCACCGGGGCGAGCTGCTCCTTCGCCAACCCGAACGCGCTGAGCACGACCGTGACCTGCACCGACAACGGCGTGTGGACGTTGACCCTGACCGCGAACGACGGGGTGAACCCGCCGGTGACCGGGACGACCACGGTGACCGTGGCCAACGCGAACCCGGTGGTGGCGGTGTCCACGTCGGGCGCGGCGCAGGCCGGGTCGGCCGTGACGGTGACCGGGACGATCACCGATCCCGGCGCGAACGACACGTTCACCTGCCGGATCGACTTCGGCGACGGGACCGTGGTGAACGCGACCGTCACGGGGAGCACCTGCTCCGCCGCGCACGCCTACGGCGCGGTCGGGCAGTACACCGTGCGGGTGACCGCGACCGACGACGACGGCGGGGTGGGCACCGGCAGCACGACCACGGCGGCGTTCGCGCGGGCCGAGGCGTGGGGGCTGAGCGCGGCCGGGCTGATCACGCTGGCCAAGACGCCGTACTCGGCGTGCCCGCCGAACACGAACACCAGCACGCTGTCGCTCAACGTGGTGAACCTGCTGTCGGTGGGCGCGGTCAACGCGAACTGCAACGTGGACAGCACCACCGGCACGACCACGGCGTTCAGCTCGGTGGCGGGCGGCAGCCTGCTGCTGGGGGCGATCACGATCGGGGCGGTGTCCGCGCAGTGCACGTCGACCGGCGACGGGCTGGCCGGGTCCTCGACGGTGGCCTCGATCAACGGGCAGATCGTCGGGACCGCGACGGCGACGATCAACATC
>NZ_JBQGCX010001089.1:0-3560 GCF_052038725.1 Actinosynnema sp. | reverse complement strand
ATCGAAGCCGCCCTTGCCGTGCTTGCCCTTGCCCTTCGGGCCGTCGCCGGGGCGATCCTTCGACCACTCCTTCTTGCCCTTGCCCTTGGGCCGGCTGGCGATGTCGGGGATCTCCTCGAGGTCGTCGGTGGCGCCGCTGGCCTCGTGCGCGAGCTTGACCGCCGCGAGCGCCACCTCCATGACGTCGAACTCGTCGGACAGCGACTCCACGACCACCCGGAAGCGCTCCAGGTCGTCCTCCAGCAGGCTCTCGTGCAGCGCCGCGCGGGTCAGCTCCAGCCTGCGGGCCCGCAGGTCGGCCACCGTGGGGACCTTCTCCATGGTGATCCGCTGCTTGGTGACCCGCTCGATCGTCTTGAGCATCCCGTGCTCGCGCGGCTCGGCCAGCGTGATCGCCACGCCCTCGCGGCCCGCGCGGCCGACCCGGCCGATGCGGTGCACGTAGGACTCGGGGGCGGACGGCACGTTGTAGTTCACGACGTGCGTGAGCTGCTCGACGTCCAGGCCGCGCGCCGCCACGTCCGTGGCGACGAGCAGGTCGGCGGTGCCGTTGCGCAACCGCGCCATCACCCGGTCGCGCTGCTCCTGGCTGATGCCGCCGTGCAGCGACTCCGCCCGGTAGCCGCGACCGTTGAGGGTCTCGGTGAGCTGGTCGACCTCGTCGCGGGTGCGGCAGAAGACGATGGCGGCGGTCGGGGCCTCCACGTCCAGCACCCGGCCGAGCGCGGCGGGCTTGTGGGCGCGCGGCACGACGTACGCGACCTGGCGCACGCGCGGGGCCTCGCCGGGCTCGGCGCGCTCCTGGTTGATGGTGATGCGGGCGGGCTCGGTCAGGTGCTGGCGGGCCAGCTTGTCGATGCGCGGGGGCATCGTGGCGGAGAACAGCACGGTCTGCCGCTGCTTGGGGGTCTCGGCCAGGATCGTGTCCAGGTCCTCGGCGAAACCCATGTCGAGCATCTCGTCCGCCTCGTCCAGCACCACGACCTGGAGGTCCTCCAGGTTCAGCGTGCCCCGGCCGAGGTGGTCCACGGCGCGTCCGGGCGTGGCGACGACGACGTCGACGCCGCGCTCCAGCACGCGCAGCTGCCTGCCGATGGGCTGGCCGCCGTAGATGGGGAGCACGCGGGCGTTCAGCTCGCGCCCGTAGCGGTGCACGGCCTCGGAGACCTGCACGGCCAGTTCGCGGGTGGGGACGAGCACGAGCGCGAACGGCGCGTCGCCGCGCTTCTCGACCTGCGCGAGGCGTTCGAGCACGGGCAGCGCGAAGGCGGCGGTCTTGCCGGTCCCGGTGGCGGCCTGCCCGAGCAGGTCACGCCCCTCGGTCAGCGGCCCGATGGCCTCGCGCTGGATGGGGGTGGGTTCTTCGTAGCCGAGTCCGGAGAGCGCCCGCAGCAGTTCGGGGCGGAGCCCGAGGTCGGCGAAGCTGGTCCTGTCGTCGTCGGGCGCGTCGGTCATGAGGTCAAGTCTCGCCGATCGCCGTGGAAGCGCGCGGTGTGGGGTGGGGGTTAGCTCCTGAGGGGAGTGTGCAGGTGAGGTGCGCGTGGCGTTGTCGTGACGGGCGGGTGAAATCGGGTGGGGGTCGTTGGGGCGACCAGCGTTCACGGGGTGCTAGGTGGCGACTACCCGGTGTTAGGCGCGGTCCGCGTCCGGGCGCGCGGGGACCGGCTCACTCCCCCCGCGGCACCACGTGGTGCAGCGCCTGCATCCGCTCGTCCAGCTCCGCCGCGATCGCCGCCGTCCGCGTGAGCTCCTCCACGAACCCCGCCGGGACCTGGCGGTCGTACTTGTAGTGCAGCTTGTGCTCCAGCGTGGCCCAGAAGTCCATCGCGATGGTGCGCAGCTGCACCTCCACCTTGACGTGCACGACCTGGTCCGACAGGAACACCGGGATCCGCACGATCACGTGCAGGCTCCGGTACCCGTTCGGCTTCGGGGTGGTGATGTAGTCCTTGGTCAGCAGCACTTCCACGTCGCTCTGCCGCCCGAGCATCGCGGCGACGCGGTACACGTCCGACACGAACGGGCAGATCACGCGGACGCCCGCCACGTCGTCCAGGTGCTCGCCCGCCAGGTCCAGGTCCTCCGGGAGGCCCTTGCGGCGCAGCTTGGCCAGGATCGCCTCGGGGCGCTTCACCCGCTGCGCGATGTGCTCGATCGGGTCGTGCCGGTGCACGAGGTCGAACTCCTCGCTGAGGATGCGGAGCTTCGTCATCAGCTCGTCGAGCGCGAACTTGTACACCACCAGGGACCGCCGCAGTCCGTCCGCGACGTCGATTTCCATGATCTGAGGATACCTTCGCCCCCTCGGCTACGATCGGGATCGTGAACACGCACTGGCACGTCGTCCTCCCGCCTCCGGGCGCCTGACCGGGCGCAGCGGGGCCGGGCCACGCCACCAGGCCGAGCACGTCACCGCGCCGACCCCGAGCGGTCGGCCGGGCACTTCGCGCGCCCGCCCCCATCCCCCGACGGTCGATGTGGACGGAGAACGACACCGGTGCCATCCCCCGCACGCCCGAACAACCCCCTGCACGGCCCCCTCCCGATCCTCGCCGCCTGCGCCCTCTGGGGCACCACCGGCACCGCCAGCTCCTTCGCGCCCGTCTCCGCCCCCGCCATCGCGGTCGGCTCGGCCGGGCTCGTCGTGGGCGGGCTCCTGCTGCTGCTCGCCGGGACCGGGGCGAGAGCGGTCGCCAAGAGCGCCGACCGGCGGCTGCTGCTGCTCGGCTCGGTGACCGTCGCCGGCTACGCGCTCGCGTTCTACCCGGCGGTCGCCCGCACCGGCGTCGCGGTCGCCACGACCGTGGCCCTCGCCACCGCCCCGATCGTCCTCGGCGCCCGCGCCCGCCCGGCCCTCACCCTCACCGCCGTCCTCGGCTGCGCGCTGCTGGTCCTGGGCGGCAGCGCGGGCGACACCCGGATCGACCCGCTCGGCGTCGCCCTCGCGGTCGTCGCCGGGCTCTCCTACGCCGCCTACTCCGCCGTCTGCGCGCACCTGATCGCCCTCGGCCACCCCTCGCGGGCCGTCGTCGGGGTCGTGTTCGGCGGGGCCTCGGCGCTCGTGCTGCCGGTGCTGCTCGTCGCGGGCGTCTCGTGGATCGCCTCGACGGCGGGCCTGGCCGTGGTCCTGCACCTCGCGGTGCTCACCACGTTCCTGTCCTACCTGCTGTTCGGCTACGGCCTGCGCCGCACCACCGCCGCCGCGGCCACGACCCTCACCCTCGCCGAACCGGCCGTCGCCGCCGTGCTCGGCGTGGTCGTGGTGGGGGAGCGGCTGCCGTGGGTGTCCGGGGCGGGCATGGCGGTGCTGGCCGTCGCGCTCGCCGCCCTCACCCGCGCGCCCCGCACCCCGGAAACGATCACGACCGGCTGACGGAAAACCCCGGCCGAAGGAATTCCCCCGGCTCGGGGGCGGGAATTCGGCGCGGCCTGGCGACCCGCGCCCGGAAAAGGCGCATCACCCGGCCGGTGGAATGCGCGAGGTCATTCCAGGCACGGGGCGGGCGCGGATCGCACGCGGGAGGGGACCGGTCGACGGGGCGGTCGCACGGCCCCGCGCA
>NZ_JBQGCX010001088.1:0-1911 GCF_052038725.1 Actinosynnema sp. | reverse complement strand
GCAGCTATCGGCGCAGACCTGGCGAATCAGATGGGTGCAGGGCACAACACCTACGTCCCGGACTTCCAGCCGACCCGCCGCACCGGGGACCGGCACCGCCTCGCCCACCCCGAGCAGCGCGGCGAAGACCACACCGGGGGTGGTGGCGGGGCCGGTGGGGGAGCAGTCCCGACACCACCCCCGACGCAGACCAACCCGAGCACCGGCGCCGGGCCACTGCCCCCGCCCAGCGGCGGCGGTGCGGCAGGTACCGCCGGAGAACGCGGCGCCGGAGCGGCAGCAGGCGGGGTGACGCGATGAGTCCCTGGCCGGCACTGCTCCGCTTCAGGAAGCCACCGACCAAAACCGCCCGCCGGAGGACCCCACGATGACCATCTACCGCGACTACGCCCGCGCCCGCATCGGCTGGTTCTTCGGCCTCACCGGACCCCGGCTCGGCCTCCTGGCCACGGCGGTCCTGCCCATCGCCTGGTCGATCTCCAAGCAGGACTGGGCCACGGCCGCCCTGGCGCTACTGCTGTGGGTGCTCCTGTTCGCGGTCGTGGCCGTCCCGGTCAGGGGCAGGTCGATGACCGGCTGGATCACCTCGACCGTGGCCCTGGCGGCAGGGACCCTGGCCGGGTGGACCCGGTTCCGGGCGCGCGCCACCACCGGGCAGGCCCAGGCCCAGGAGCAGGCGGACCTGCCGGGGAACCTGTCCAGCGTCGTGATCCACGAGGGCCCACCGACAGGGCATCACCACCGGCGGGTCGCCCTGATCCAGAACCACTCGATGAGGACCTGGGCGGTCACCGCCTCGATCGTCCACCCGGGACTGGGCATGGCCGAGCTCGAGGACCGAGAGGTCTACGGGCAGGGTCTGGCCGAGCTGCTCGACGCGACCGTCCGGGCCGAGCTGGCCAGCGAAGTGATCTTCATGGTCCGCACCGTCCCCGAGGACGGTGCCGAGCGGGCCGACTGGGTGCGACGCCATCGCACGGGCAACGCTCCGGTTCAGGTCAGCCGCATCAACGACGACCTGCACGAGTCGTTGACCGCCGCGACGGTACGCACCGAGCAGTACGTCACCGTCATGGTGCCAGAGTCACGGCTGGGCAAGGTGGCACGGGAGTACGGCGGGGGCCTCAACGGTCGCGCCCGGGCCCTGTACGGCGCGATCGCCGAGGTCGAGTCCCACTTGCGCGGCGGCCTGGGCGTCTCAAGCGTGGAGTGGCTGACCAGCCCCCAGCTGGCGGTTGCGTGTCGGACCGGGTTTGCCCCCGGGGATCGGGCCGCCATCATCGACGCGCTGGCTGCCGCGCAGACCGATGACGGGGTGCTCACCGATGTGCCGTGGGAGATGGCCGGCCCCTCCGGTGCCGACGCCGCCGTGCGGCACTACTCCCACGACGCCTGGAACTCGGTCTCCTCGACGGTCAAGCTGCCGGTCAAGGGGGCCGCGATGGGGGCCCTGGCCCCGGTCCTGTCGGCACGGGAGGACGGGGAACGACGCTCCTTTATGGTCTGCTACCCCCTCGTGCCGCCGGGCCGTGCGGACCGGCAGTCGGCCAACAGCGAGTTCGGTGCCGACCTGGGGCAGTCGTTGCGGGTCGCGGCACGGATGAAGCAGCGCACCAAGGACGTCGACGAGTCCGAGAAGGTGCGCGCTCTGGAGTCCAAGTTGGCCCGCGGCAACTCCCTGACCGTCCCCTACGCCGTGGCCACGGTCACGGTGCCCAAGACGGTCCGGGCAGCCGAGGCCGGTCGCCGCCTGGACTCGGCGATCCGCCGGGCGGGGTTCGCCCCGCTGCGCCTGGACCTGGCCCACGACGTGGCCTTCGCCGCCTCGGTGGTGCCGATGGGCATCAGCCTGACCCGGAAGGCGGGGTGAAGCATGGGCGCCTCACGCAGTCGAATCCCTCACGGCCGCCG
>NZ_JBQGCX010001087.1:0-3384 GCF_052038725.1 Actinosynnema sp. | reverse complement strand
CTGGTTGACGGCCGATCCGCGCACCACCGCCAGCACCGGGTGCCCGTTGCGGCGCGCGTGGTCCCCAGGGACAGCGCCAGGTCCAGCCCGTCCGCGTCCCCCTCGGCGACGAACGAGGCGAGCCGGTCGGCCTGGGCGGCGAGGTCGGTCGCGCCGCGCCCGGACACCGGCCACAGCCGCACCGGGAACCGGACCGGGTCGCTCTCCTGCGCCACCGGCTCGGGCTCGGGGGCCTGCTCGACGATGGTGTGCGCGTTGGTGCCGCTGATGCCGAACGAGGACACGCCCGCGCGGCGCGGCCGACCGCCGGTCTCCGGCCACGGCCGGGCCTGCGTCAGCAGCTCCACCGCGCCCGCGCTCCAGTCGACCTGGTCGGTGCGCTCCTCGGCGTGCAGGGTGCGCGGCATGAGGCCGTGCCGCACCGCCATGACGACCTTGATCAGCCCGGCGATGCCCGCGGCGGCCTGCGGGTGGCCGATGTTGGACTTGACCGAGCCCAGCCACAGCGGCTCGGTGCGGTCCTGCCCGTAGGTGGCGATGAGCGCCTGCGCCTCGATCGGGTCGCCCAGGACCGTGCCGGTGCCGTGCGCCTCCACCAGGTCGACCTGCGCGGCGGACAGCTCGGCGTCGGCCAGCGCGGCGCGGATGACCCGCTGCTGCGCCGGGCCGTTGGGCGCGGTGAGCCCGTTGGACGCGCCGTCCTGGTTGATCGCGGAGCCGCGCACCAGCGCCAGCACCGGGTGCCCGTTGCGGCGCGCGTCGGAGAGCCGCTCCAGCACGAGCACGCCCGCGCCCTCGGACCAGGCGGCGCCGTTCGCGCCCTGGCCGAACGAGCGGCAGCGGCCCTCGGGGGACAGCGCGCGCTGCTTGGAGAACTCCACGAACAGCTGCGGCGTGGCCATCACCGCGACGCCGCCCGCCAGCGCCAGCGAGCACTCCCCCGACCGCAGCGCCCGCGCGGCCAGGTGCACGGCCACCGACGACGAGGAGCAGGCGGTGTCGATGGTGACGGCGGGGCCTTCGAGGCCGAAGGTGTAGGCGACGCGGCCGGACACGACGCTGCCCGAGGTGGTGCTGTCCGGGTAGTCGTGGTGCATGACGCCGGTGAACACGCCGGTGGCGGTGCCCTTGAGGGTGGCCGGGTCGATGCCCGCGCGCTCGAACGCCTCCCAGGTGGTCTCCAGCAGCAGCCGCTGCTGCGGGTCGGTCTCGACGGCGTCGCGCGGGCTCATCCCGAAGAACAGCGGGTCGAACTCGGCGGCGTCGTGCAGGAAGCCGCCCTCGCGGGTGCAGGTCTTGCCCGGCTTGCCCGGCTCGGGGTCGTAGATGCCCTCCACGTCCCAGCCCCGGTCGACCGGGAACCCGGAGATCGCGTCGACGCCGTTCGCGACGAGGTCCCACAGGTCCTCGGGCGAGCGGACCCCGCCGGGGTAGCGGCAGGCCATCGACACGATCGCGATGGGCTCCCGGTCGCGGTCCTCCAGCTCGCGCACCCGCCGCCTCGCCTGCTGGAGGTCGGTGGTGGCCCGCTTGAGGTAGTCGCGGAGCCTGTCGTCGTTCGCCATCGGTGTTCCACCCATCTTCAAGCGCCGTCGGGACCGGTGACCGAGGTCAGGAGATGCCGAGTTCGTTGTCGAGCACCGCGAACAGCTCCTCGTCGGTGGCCTCGCCGAGGTCGTGCCCCGCGTCCTCGGTTCGGCCGCGCGCGTCGTGCCAGGTGCGCAGCAGCGCCTCCAGGCGGGCGGTGACCCTGGCCGCGTCCTCGTCGGCGACCGAGGCGAGCGCGGCCTCCAGCCGGTCGGCCTCGGCGAGGACGGACCGCGCGTGGTCCTCCTCCACGACGAGCTGGCCCAGCAGCTCGCGGGCGAGCGCCTGCGGCGAGGGGTGGTCGAAGACCGCGGTGGCGGGCAGCCGCAGCCCGGTGGCCGCGCCGAGGAGGTTGCGCAGCTCGACGGCGGCCAGCGAGTCGAAGCCCAGTTCCTTGAACGCCCTGGTGGGCGTGACCTCCTCGACCCCGGCGTGGCCGAGGACGGAGGCGGCGTGGGCGCGCACCAGGTCGAGCAGGAGCTGCTCGCGCTCGACGGCGGGCAGCCCGGCGAGGCGGTCGGCCAGCGGTCGGGCGTCCGCGCCGGACGCGGTGAGGGCGGCGCGCCGGGCCGGGACCCGGACCAGGCCGCGCAGCACGGCGGGCAGGTCGTCCACGCGGGCCCGCAGCGCCATCAGGTCCACCCGCATCGGCACGAGCGCGGCCTCACCGGTGGCGAGCGCGGCGTCGAACAGGGCGAGGCCCTCGGCGGGCGGCAGCGCGGGCATCCCGAGCCGCTCCATGCGGCGCAGGTCCGCGTCCTCCAGGTCGGCGCCCATGCCGCTGCCCGCCCACAGGCCGAACGCGAGCGAGGTCGCGGGCAGGTCGTGGGCGCGGCGGTGCTCGGCCAGGGCGTCCAGGAACGCGTTGGCGGCGGCGTCGTTGGCCTGCCCGGCGCCCGCGACCACGGCCGCCGAGGAGGAGATGAGCACGAACGCGGCCAGGCCCTCGGTGAGCCGGTGCAGGTTCCAGGCCGAGTCGACCTTGGCGCGCAGCACCGCGTCGACCTGCTCGGGGGCCAGGTCGGCGAGGAGGGCGTTGTCGACGACGCCCGCGGCGTGCACGACGGCGGTGAGCGGGTGCTCGGCCGGGACCGCGGCGAGCAGCGCGGTGAGCGCGTCGGCGTCGGAGGCGTCGCAGGCGGCGATGGCGACCTGCGCGCCCCGGTTCTCCAGCTCGGCCTTGAGCTCGGCCGCGCCGGGCGCGCCGAGGCCCCGGCGGCTGGTGAGCAGCAGGTGGGTGACGCCGTGCTCGGTGACCAGGTGGCGGGCCAGGAGCCCGCCGAGGCCGCCGGTGCCGCCGGTGATCAGGACGGTGCCGTCCGGCCGCCAGGTGGAGGCGGTGGTCTCGGGCAGCACGGCGCGGTGCAGGCGCGGCACCAGGACCTTGCCGTCGTGCAGGGCCAGCTCGGGCTCGCCGGTGCCGATGGCGGCGGGCAGCAGGTCCTCGGAGCCGGGTTCGACGTCGACGACGGTGAAGCGGCCGGGGTTCTCCGCCTGCGCGGCGCGCAGCAGGCCCCACAGGGGGGCGCGGGTCGGGTCGGCGGGGACGGCCGCGCGGGTCAGCACCACCAGGTGCGAGCCGGTGAGGCGGTCGTCGGCGAGCCAGCCGGTGAGCAGCGCGAGCGCGGCGTGGGTGGACTCGCGGACCTCGGCGGGGACGTCGGTGGGGTCGCTCGCGGGCGCGATCGGGGCGAGCACGACCTCCGGCGGGGGGGCCCCCCCGGCCCCGTGGGCGCGCCGCGCGGCCCGGTCGGCGTGCGCGGGGGCGGGGGTGGGGCCCCGCCACCACCCGGCCCA
>NZ_JBQGCX010001086.1:0-1715 GCF_052038725.1 Actinosynnema sp. | reverse complement strand
GAACCCCGAACTCCGCGCCCCGGAGGACCCGCGCCCTCCGGGGCTCCTGCCAATCAGGACGTCTCAGGCGGCCGGGGGTTCGGCCGAGGCGCCCAGGTACCGGTTCACGGTCAGCCGCAGCTGCTCGGCGTGCAGGTAGATGTCCTCCACCCGCTCGATGGCCACGCGCGTCTCGACCTTCTGCTCGTCGAACACCCCGAGGTACTTCTTGGACCGGTTGAACCACAGCCGGGCGATCGGCCTGCGGTTGTTGTCGTCGAGCAGCACGCCGAAGTAGGTCTTGGTGTCGCGGGCGAAGACCCTGGTGGCGGGCACCGAGCCGCAGACGATGGCCCGCACGATCCGGAAGCCCTCGATCTCCTCCTCGGTGGTGACGACGTCCCCGCCCCGCTCCTCCACCCCGGCGGGCGGGGCCTCGACGGGCGCTGGCTCGCTCTCCTCCGCCGGGACCGCCCCGACCCCGCGCACGTACGACCCGCCGCCGAGCGCGTTCTTGAGCCGGTCGTTGACCTGGTCGGTGAGGAACTGGCGGCACGCCTTGTCCACCAGCGGCGCGAACTGCTCGCGCACCCGCTGGGTGAAGGAGCCCTCGTAGACGCGGGTGGCCAGGAACTTCACCCAGTCGTCCTCGGGCTCCTTGAACTGCGCGGCGAGCACCCGCTTGAGCTGCCCGATGTACTTGAGCTCGCCTGCCGCGCTGATCACCGAGTCGAGGTCGAACGCCTCCTTGGTCAGCTTCGCCAGCTCCGGCAGCAGGGTCTCGTCCACGTCCGAGAAGTCCATGACCAGGAACGGCTTGGCGTCCATGCGGTTGGGCGCGTCGAGGTCGGTGTAGAACTGGTAGACCTCGCCGTTGGTCAGGATCGCGATCCGCGCGTTGGTCGCCGCGAAGTAGCGGAACAGCTGCGAGGCGTGCTCCAGCCTGAGCGGGTCGTTGACCTTCTTCGCCTCCAGCAGGACCTGCACCTGCCCGTCGTGCACGATGGCGTAGTCGATCTTCTCGCCCTTCTTGACGCCCACGTCGGCGGTGAACTCGGGGATGACCTCCGCCGGGTTGAACACGTCGTAGCCGAGGACCGTGCTGATGAACGGCATCACGAAGGCGTTCTTGGTCGCCTCCTCGGTCTCGATCCCGGCCTTGAACTTGCGGATCTTCATGGCCAGCGCCTGCGCGCGCTCCGCGATGTCCATCCCCAGCTCCCGTCGACGAGGGGGTGCCGAGGCGGTGTGCCGATCACGATCCGCCCGCCGCGCCCATTCAGCCCATCGATCCGCGAACCACGCCCGTTACCAGCGGATACGTGAGCGCAGGCAGGGCGAACCGGACATGTTCACTCGAACGGCGGAAGCCCGGACGGTCGCACCCCGCCGCGTCCGAACACGGTCCGCGACTGATCGGCAATCCCCCGTGACCCCTCCCCGCGTGATCCGCCACGATGTACCGATGCACACCCAGGACCCCGCCTCCCCGCACGTCAGCCTGCGCCCCCTGGACGAGCCGGGGATCGAGCGGCTCCTGCGGGTCGCCCTCGCCGACGCCGACCCCGAGGACGTCATGCCGCCCGGCTGGACCACCGACGCGCAGTTCCGCGCCTTCTACCGGGCCATGCCCGCGTTCGAGGTGCTGGTCGACGGGCGCACGGCGGGGATGGTGCGGTTGGCCGACGACGGCGAGACCGGCATGTGGCTGGCCAGGTCCGCGCGCGGCTCCGGGG
>NZ_JBQGCX010001085.1:0-2599 GCF_052038725.1 Actinosynnema sp. | reverse complement strand
GCCGCCTTCCTCACCTCCTCGCAGGCCTTCGCGACCGAGCTGGACGCCCTCGGCGCGGCCGGGCTGACCGAGGCCGAGCGGGGGCACTACGAGGCCACCGTGGCGGACTTCGCGGAGTTCATGAAGCTCGACCAGCAGGTGGTCGCGAACTACCGGCTGGGCACCCCCGAGTCCGCCGCCGCCGCCGACAAGCTGGTGCTGGTCGACGAGATCGCCATCTTCGAGCGCATCACCAAGGACATCGACCAGATCGTCGCCTCCGTCCTCGCGCGCAGCGACGAGGCCGTCACCAGGGCGAACGCCACGGCCGACAGCGCCACCACCCTGCTGATCGCCAGCGGGGTCGCCGCGCTGCTGCTGGGCGCCGCCCTCGCCGCGCTCCTGGTCCGCTCGATCACCCACCCGCTGAACGCCCTGCGCGACGACCTCGTCGGCGTCGCGGACACCCTCGACCTGACCAGGGGCGCGGACGCGGCGGGCCGCGACGAGATCGCGCTGGCCGCCGAGGGCTTCAACCGGCTCCTGGAGCGGGTGCGCGGCCTGGTCCGCGAGGTCACCTCCACCTCGCGGGACGTGGCGGGCGCGGCCGAGGAGCTGAGCGCGGTCAGCGTGCAGCTGGAGCACGGCGCCAGGTCCACGAGCGACCGCGCGGGCACGGTCAGCACCAGCGCCGGGGAGGTGTCGGCGATCGTCACCACGATGGCCGCCGCCGCGGAGGAGATGAACGCCGCCGTCGCGGAGATCTCCAGCAGCGCCACCAGGGCGACCCAGATCGCCGAGGACGGCGTGCGCACGGCCGCCGAGGCCGACGCGACCATGGTGCGCCTCGGCGAGTCGTCGGCGGAGGTCGGCTCGGTGGTGAAGCTGATCAACGACATCGCCCAGCAGACCAACCTGCTCGCCCTCAACGCCACCATCGAGGCCGCCAGGGCGGGCGCCGCGGGCCGGGGCTTCGCGGTCGTCGCGGGCGAGGTGAAGGAGCTGGCGCTGCAGACGTCGACGGCCACCGAGGAGATCGCCCGGCAGATCGAGGCGATCCGGGTGGGCAGCACCGAGGCGGTCGCGGCCATCGCGAAGATCCAGAGCGTCGTCACCGACATCAGCGCCACCCAGCTGACCATCGCCTCGGCGATCGAGGAGCAGACCGCGACCACGGGCGAGCTGAGCCGCAACGTCGCCGAGACCGCCGACGGCGCGAACTCCATCGCGCACTCCATCGCGACCGTGGCCCAGGCGGCGGGCGAGACCAGCGCGGGCGCCACCACCACCCGCGACACCGCCGACTCGCTGTCGCGCTCCTCCGCCGAGCTGCAGCGGCTGATCTCGGGCTACACCGTCTGAGCGAGCCCCCGCCGCGAGCGGCGGACCCGCACCCCGAGGTCCCGCGGCGCCGAGCGCGCCCGCGGGACCTCGGCGTTGGCAACCCCCGAACAGCGTAAGCAGTCCAATACTTGATTAGTTCCACTCTTTCCGCCACACTCCTCTGCGTGCCCACGTCCGCCGAGTTCCAGCAACTGCTCCGCGACGCCTCGCTGCGGGTCACCGCGCCGAGGATCGCCGTGCTGTCCGCGGTGCACGCCCACCCCCACGCCGACACCGACTCGATCATCGGCGTGGTCCGGGGGGCGCTCGGCGCCGTGTCGCACCAGGCCGTGTACGACGTGCTCCGCGCGCTCACCGGCGCGGGCCTGCTGCGCCGCATCGAGCCGCCCGGCTCGGTCGCGCGGTACGAGGCCCGCGTCGGCGACAACCACCACCACGTCGTGTGCCGGGCCTGCGGGGCCATAGCCGACGTGGACTGCTCGGTCGGCCAGGCCCCCTGCCTCACCGCCTCGAACTCCCACGGCTTCGTCATCGACGAGGCCGAGGTGGTCTACCGGGGCCTGTGCCCCGACTGCGCCTCCACGCGCTGAGCCACCGCCGCCCCACCACAACACCGCACGAACACCGCACCACCCCCCGTTCGACCGCTGTTCCCGCTCCCGGAAGGATCTCCTGTGTCCGACAGCCCCAACGCCGTCGTCGGTGACATGAACGTCGAGGAGGCGGGCGGCTGCCCCGTCGCCCACGGCCGCTTCTCGCACCCGACCGAGGGCGGGAGCAACCGCGACTGGTGGCCCAACCAGCTCAACCTCGCCATCCTGCGCAAGCACTCCCCCGTGGCCGACCCCATGGGCGGCGACTTCGACTACGCGGCCGAGTTCGCCACGCTCGACCTGGACGCGCTGGCCGCCGACGTGGACGCCCTGCTGACCACCTCGCAGGACTGGTGGCCCGCCGACTTCGGCCACTACGGCCCGCTGATGATCCGCATGGCCTGGCACAGCGCGGGCACTTACCGCACCCACGACGGCCGCGGCGGCGCGGGCGCCGTCATGCAGCGCTTCGCGCCGCTCAACAGCTGGCCCGACAACGGCAACCTCGACAAGGCCCGCCGACTGCTGTGGCCCGTCAAGCAGAAGTGGGGCCAGAAGGTCTCGTGGGCCGACCTCATGATCTTCACCGGCAACCGCTCGCTCGAGACGATGGGCTTCACGACCTTCGGCGTCGCCGGCGGCCGCGCCGACGTGTGGGAGCCCGACGAGGACGTCTACTGGGG
>NZ_JBQGCX010001084.1:0-23074 GCF_052038725.1 Actinosynnema sp. | reverse complement strand
GGCCGAACGCCTCCTCGTACTGGGCGGTCCCGCCGACCGCGAGCTGCACGGCCTGCCTCGCGCTCTCCTCGGCCTCGGCCAGCAGGTCCAGCTCCGCGTACAGCTCGGCGAGGTTGCCGAGCGCGAGCGCGTGGCCGCGCTGGTCACCGGTGCGGTGGAACAGCTCCGCGGCCTGGAACTGGTGGCGCGCCGCCGTCTCCCTGCGCCCGGCGGCCTGCTCGGCCTGGGCGAGGTTGTTGAGCACGTGCGCCTCGCCGAGCACGTCGCCGTCGCGGCGGGCCGCCTCGACGGCCTCGCGGTAGCGGGTGATGGCCGCCTCGGTCTCGCCGGTCGCCAGCAGCGCGGAGGCGAGCTGGTCGAGCGCCAGCACCAGGTAGCGGGCCTCGCCCAGCCCCTCGGCGATCCGGTGCGCCCGCCGGGCGTCCGCGAGCGCTCCGGGCGCCGGGCCGGTGCGCAGCGCCACGCTGTGCGCGGCGTGCAGCACCAGCACCTCACCGCGCGGGTCGCCCGCGGCGCGGGCCGAGCCGAGCCCGATGGCGGCCAGCTCGGACCAGCCGTCGTCGACCGCGCGGACCGCGCAGCGGGTGTGCACGAGCCGGACCAGCTGCCACACCCGGCGGTGCAGGCCGCGCTCGGCGCCCGCCCTGGCCAGGGCGACGACGTTCGGCCACTCCTTGTCGAACCACAGCAGCGCCTGGCCGGACGTGGCGGGGCGGGCGGCGCGGTGGTCGGACTGGCCGGGGTCGAGGCCGTCGGTGGCCGGGCGCAGCAGCCTGCGGGCCCGGTCGCACGCGGCGAGGTAGTGGTCCAGGAGCCTGCCGAGGGCGGCGGCGGTGCGCTCGGGCGGGACGTCGGCGAGCAGCTCCCTGGCGTAGAGGCGGACCAGGTCGTGCAGGGCGTAGTCGCCGCGCCCGCGCTCCAGCAGCAGGTGCGCGTCGGCCAGCTCGGCGAGGCGGCGGCCCGCCGTGCCCGCGTCGGTCCGGCACAGCGCGGCGACGGCCTGCGCGGTGACCCTGCGGCCGGGGACCAGCCCGGCGGCGCGGAACGCCTCGGCCAGCTCGTCCGGCAGCTCCCGGTAGGACAGGGCGAGCGCGCGGGCCACGCCGACGCCGCCGCCCGCGTCCGCGTCGGCGAGGTCGAGCGCGCGCAGGCGGGTGCTGTCGTCGGCGAGCGCGTCGACCAGCGACGCGACCGCCCACTCCGGACTGGAGACGAGCCTGGCGGCGGCGATCCGCAGCGCCAGCGGCAGGTTGCCGCACAGCCGGGCCAGGTCGCGGACCGCGTCGGGCTCCTGGTCGGACAGCGGCTTGCCCACGGCCTCGTCGACCAGCCGGGCCGACTCGTCCTCGGCGAGGGTGTCCAGGGTGAGCACGCGGGCGCCCGCGCTGACCACCAGCGAGCCCAGGCGCAGCCTGCTGGTGACCAGGGCGAGCGAGCCGGAGCCGGGCGGCAGGAGCAGGCGGACGTGCTCGGCGTCGCGGGCGTCGTCCAGCACGACCAGGACGCGGCGGCCCGCCAGCACGGAGCGGTAGAGGCCGACCCGGTCGGCCGTCCCCCTGGGCACGGCGTCGGCGGGCACGCCCAGCGCGAGCAGGAACCTGGCCAGCACCTCGTCCGGGCCGACCCGCGCGCGCTCGTCGTCGGCGTGCCCGCCGAGCTGGGCGAACAGCAGGCCGTCGGGGAACTGGGCGGACCTGCGGTGGCCCCAGGCGACGGCCAGCTCGCTCTTGCCGATGCCGGGCGGCCCGTCGAGGACGGCGGTGGTGGTGGCGTCCCGGTCGCGGGTGTCGCACAGCCGGTCGAGCCAGGCCAGCTCCTCGTCGCGGCCGACGAAGCCGCTGGCGGCGGCGGGCAGCTGGGCGGGCACGACCACGCCGGGGCGCGGGGCGGCGCCGGGGGGCTCGGGGGCGCTGGCGGGCAGCAGGGCCGGGTCGTCGCGCAGCACCCGCTCGTGCAAGGCGCGCAGGTCGGGGCCGGGGTCGATGCCCAGCTCGTCCACGAGCCTGCGGTGGAAGCGCTGGTAGGCGTCGAGGGCGTCGGCGCGGCGGCCGGAGCGGTAGAGGGCGAGGACGGCCTGGGCGACCAGGCGCTCGCGGAACGGGTGCTCGGCGACCAGCTGGCGCAGCTCCCCGACGACCTCCAGGTGGTGGCCCAGCTCCAGCTCGGCGGCGGCCCGCTCCTCCAGGGCGACCAGGCGCAGCTCGGCCAGGTCGCTGCCGGGGGCGTTGGGCACGTCGGCCAGCACCGGGCCGCGCCACAGCCGCAGCGCGTCGCGCAGCAGCGGGGCCCTGGACGTGGCGGGCTTGCCGCGCGCCGAGGAGATCAGCCTGCGGGCGCGGTGGTGGTCGAGGCGCCACGGGTCGACGGCCAGCTGGTAGCCGGGCGGGGTGGTGAGGATGCGCGCGGAGCCCGCCGGGTCCGCCGCGTCCAGGACCTTGCGCAGCCGCGAGACGTAGCCGTGGACGATGGTCCTGGCCGTCGCGGGCGGCTCGTCGCCCCACAGGCGGTCGACGAGCTCGTCGATCGGCACGACCCGGTTGGCCTCCAGGACCAGGACCGCCAGCAGCGCCCGCACCCCCCTGCGCCCGATCGCGATGGGCCCGCCGTCCGCGACCACCCTGAGCGGACCGAGGACGCCGAACTCGAGACCGCACCTGCTCCGGTCACCCATGTCCCTCCCCCCGCCGTCTTTCGTGAACCGGTCACACGTTCAGGTGCGCCACATCTCCCGGTGGATACCTGCGAGTAGTGTTTGTCCGGACAACTTCTGTGGTGCGATGACCGGACGACCGAACGGCGGTTGGGGTTTGGCCCCCGGATGCGCCGCAGTGCAGGAGGGCGAGTGCCGCGCGAGCCGATGGCGGTGGTGGACCGTGGCGCGGCGTGCCTGCTGGGCGGCGCGCTCGGCGACGCGCTCGGCGCGCCCGTGCAGTACCTGGGCCTGCCGGACATCCAGCGGGACCACGGGCCGGACGGGGTGCTGGAGCCGCCGTGGCCCGCGCTGGTGACCGACGACACGCAGCTGACGCTGTTCAGCGCGGACGGGTACCTGCGGGCGTGGGTGCGCGGCAAGCGCACCGGCGAGTGGGAACCGGTCGACGAGGTGTGGAACAGCTACCGCAGGTGGCTGGTGACCCAGCAGTTCGCCGCGCCCGACGAGGGCGCCACCGGGCTGCTGGCGCAGGGGCGGCTGTACGCGAGCCGGTCGCCGGGCCTGACGTGCCTGCGCGCGCGGGCCGCCGACGCCCCGCCGACGCCGGAGGCGCCGATCAACGAGTCGTCGGGCTGCAACGGGGTGACCCGGACGGCCCCGGCGGGCTTCGCGCCGCACCCGGACATCGCGTACGACCTGGGGTGCCGGTTCGCGGCGCTGACGCACGGCGGCACCGGGGGGTGGGTGTCGGGCGGGGCGTTCGCGCTGCTGATCCACCTGCTGGCGGTGCGCGGGCGGCCGTTGCGCGAGGCGGTGGACCAGGTGATCGGGCGGGTGCTGCGGGACGACCCGTACACGGCGAACGCGCTGAACCGCGCGGTGGTGTACGCGGAGGAGCAGCGGGCGACCGGCGGGCCGGTGCGGGTGGACCGGCTGGGGAGCGGGTGGACCGGGCCGGAGGCGCTGGCGATCGCGGTGCACACGGCGCTGGTGTACCCGAAGCGGTCGCAGGTCGTGGACGCGCTGCGGACGGCGGCGAACCACTCCGGGGGGAGTGACGCCACGGCCTCGCTGACGGGGAACATCCTGGGCGCGCTGCACGGCACGGCGGGGCTCCCGCGCGAGTGGTTGGCGGGGTTGGAGCTGGTGGACGTGCTGGCCGCGCTCGGGGCGGACCTGGGGTGCTCGGTGTCGGGGCTGGAGTTCGACGAGTCGCTGTACGGGTGAGCGGGCAGTTTTGTGTCGGGGTTTGTCGCTGACGCAGGCGGATCGGCTCCCGGTGGGTGATCAGCGCCGACAGCGCGGAGCAGCGGGTCGCCGAGAGCGCCTCCGCGCACCGGTCGTGGCTGCGCAGGCGCGCCACGCCCACCCGGTACCGCGTCGCCGAGGGGGACCTCGTCGAGCTGCTGGCCCACGAGGCCGTGGTCGCCGGGGGGATCAGCGCGGCGGCGGCCTGCGGGCTGGGGCTCTCGCACTCCGGCGAGGGCGAGGTGCACGTGGGCGCTTCGGCGGTGGCCGGGCTGGTGGACGAGTTCTTCCCGGTGGAGTCCACGCGGGGGAACCTGCTCGTGCGCGTCGAGGAGAGCGGCGAGGACTGGCACCTGCGCACGGCGCGGGTGGTCGACGGGCTCGCGCTCGCGCCCCGCCTGGTGGTGGCGGTCGACTTGCTGGACAGCGCGGACACGCGGAGCAGGAGCGCGGGGAAGCGGCTGCTGGCGGAGGCGTTGTCCCTGGTTCGCGGGGAGGGCTGAGCGGGCGTGGTCGACCCGGTCAGCGCACCGCCGGAGGACCTCCCCGAACGAGGGCGGGCGCGGAATCCCGTGCCGGGTTCGGGGTTGTGATGAGAAGCCGTCCTCGGCCGCGCGTTCCCGAAAGCGTGCGACCGAGGTCGGCTCTCCCGCTGGTCGCCTGGGCGGCGCCCCGAGCGCAGCACCTGGCTGACCTGCGTGGAGCGGGGAAACCCCGTGCGCGGAACCGTAGCAGAGGTCCTCGGTCCGGTCACGTGGTTCCGCGGAATCCGGCACCGTCCCTTGTGGATCTCCCCCGACCGCCGGGGAGCGCTCACGGCGCCAGCGGCAGGCCCGGTGTGCGGTGGACCCCGCGCTCTGCGTCCACGGCGTGGACCTCGCAGCCCGGCCGGGCCGCCGCCCACGCCACGCCCTCGCGGCCCAGCGCGAAGGCCGCCGTCGCGGTCGCGTCGGCCACCTCCAGCGAGCGGGCGACCACCGTCAGGCTCAGCAGGGCGGTCACCGGCTCGCCGGTCCTGGCGTCGACGATGTGGTCGCCGCGCTCGTAGCGCGCGGACGTGGCCACCGCCAGGCCGTCCACCTCCAGCACCGCGCAGAAGCGGTCCGGGCGGTCCGGGTGGCGGACGCCCACGCGCCACGGGCCGCCCTCCGTCGCGACGTCGCCACCCGCGTTCAGGACGAAGCGGGGCACGCCCGCCGCCCGCAGCAGGTCCGCCGCCCGCTGGACGGCCCAGCCCTTCACCACCGCGCACGGGTCCAGGGCGCCCGCGCGGCGCACCGCGAACGCGCCCCCGGTGGCCTGCCGGTACCACTCGGACACCGCCAGGACGTGCGCCAGGTCGGGCGAGGGCTCGACGTCCTCGCCCCGGCCCAGCCTGCTCACCTCGCTGTCCGGCTTGAACGGGCTGAAGCGGGCGTCGACCTCGTGCAGCCACTCGAACACGTCCGCGATCGCCGCGCCGTGCCCGCCGCCGTCCGGGACGTTGACCGAGACCGGGAAGCCCATGACCTGCTCGACGTGGCGCACGGGCTCACTCCGCCGAGTCGATCGCCGACTGCAGCGACCTCACGTAGGCGGCGCTGGTCGTGGTCGCGCCGGAGACCGAGTCGACCTCCGCGCTCTGCGCCTCCAGCGTCTCCTCCACCAGCACCGGCACCGCCTGCCGGGTCGGGGCGCTGCTCGGCTGCTTGAGCAGGGTCACGGCGGTGATCCGGTCGCCCTCGTAGGTGAGCTGCACCTGCACCTGGCCGTACCGGGTCTCCTGCACCTCGCCCGCCACCACCCGGCCCGCCGCGGTGGAACCGGAGCCGGGGTCCGCCGGGGCCTCGGCGGCCACCGTCGCCGTCTCCGCCTGCGGCTCGTAGCGCCACAGCGGGACCAGGCCCGCGACGGTCAGCAGCAGGACCGGGATCGCCCTCTTCACGACTTCTCCTCCTCGAGCGGCAACGCGGACAGCGCCCTCACCGGGCCAGGGTGAAGCGCTCGGCGTGGACCTGCCGCCGCGGCACGCCCAGCTCGCGCAGGGACGCCAGGACGGCCTCGGTCATCCGGCCCGGCCCGCACACGAACACGTCGCGCTCGCGCACGTCCGGCACCGCCGCGCCCAGCGCCCGCGCCCCGAGCGGCTGCGAGTCGGGGGCGTGGTCGGCGGTCGCGCCGGTCACCACGTGCAGCACCGCGCCCTTGGCCCGCGCCAGCTCGCGCAGCTCGTCCAGCAGCACCGCGTCGCGCCGCTCGCTGACCCGGTAGACCACCACGGCGTGCCCGCCGATCTCCTCCAGCAGCGCCCGCACCGGCGTCACCCCGACCCCGCCCGCGATCAGCAGCGCGTTCGGCCGGGTCCGGTGCAGCGCGGTGAACGCGCCGTACGGGCCCTCGGCGAACACCCGCGTGCCCGGCTCCAGCGAGCGCAGCGAGGCGCTGCCCTCGCCGAGCGCCTTCGCGGTCAGCCGCAGCGAGCGGCCGTCGGGCGCGGCGGACAGGGAGAACGGGTTGGCCTGCCACCAGCGCCCGCGCTCCAGGAAGCGCCACAGGAAGAACTGGCCCGCGCGGGCGGGCAGCTTGTCCAGGTCGCGGCCGGTGATGTGGATCGACACGACGTCGTCCGACTCCGGCACGACGGCCGCCACGCGCAGCCGGTGCCGCAGGTTGCGCCACAGCGGCAGGCCGACCCGGCCGACCAGGACCGCCGCCAGCGCCGCGCCCCACAGCGCCCACCAGTAGGCGGTGGCCAGCGGCGAGGAGGTGAAGGTGGTGCCCGCGGCGACCTGGTGCGAGAACGCCAGCACCACGGCCAGGTACGCGTACAGGTGGATGAAGTGCCAGGTCTCGTAGGCGAGCCTGCGCCGCGCCCAGCGGGCGGACGCGCCGCCGACCACCAGGACCAGCACCACCGCGACCGCGGCGCGCAGCACGCCCTCGACGGTGGTGGCCAGGTGCACCAGCTCGTCCAGCGGCGGCAGCGAGGCGAGCTGCGCGTAGCCGGTGGTGACGAACACCACGTGGGCCACCAGCAGCCACAGCACCGAGATGCCGGTGGCGCGGTGCCAGGCGGTGAGCCGGTCCATGCCGAGCCGCCGGTCGAACCACGGCAGCCTGGCCACCAGGAGCAGCTGGAACGCCAGTGCAAGCGCCGCGTACAGGCCGGTGAGCCTGCCGAGCAGGATCAGCGCGTTCGAGCCGAACCCGGCCTGGGCGAACAGGACCGCGACCACGGCGGCGTTCGCGCCGAGCACGGCGTGGAGGCCGGTGCGGGCCACCGCTCTCGGGCGCACCGCGGGCGCCTGGGCCTGGAGGGTTGTCACGGGGGCTCCTCGGGTGGGGACTGCCGCAAGCTTGGGCCGCGAAGCTGTGGCGGTCCTGTTCCGGACCTGTCGATCGGCTGTCGGCTCCTGTCGATTCGCTGTCGGCGGTCGGCCCGGTGCCGCGCGGGCCGCCGCCTGGCGCAGGATGTAGGCGTGGAGAACGGTTCACCGGTCCGACTGCTCGTCGTCGACGACGAGCCGCACATCGCCGACCTGGTGGCCACGGTCGCCCGCTACGAGGGGTGGCAGGCGGTGACGGCGGGCAGCGGCGAGGCCGCGATCCGGGCCGCGCTGGACTTCCAGCCGGACATCGTGGTGCTGGACCTGATGCTGCCCGACGTGGACGGGTTCACCGTGCTGGACCGGCTGCGCGGCGAGGGCGCGATGGTGCCGGTGGTGTTCCTGACCGCGCGCGACGGCACCGCCGACCGGGTCGCGGGCCTGACCAGGGGCGGCGACGACTACCTGGTGAAGCCGTTCTCGGTCGAGGAGCTGATGGCGCGGCTGCGCGCGGTGCTGCGGCGCAGCACCGGGCCGTCGTGGAAGCGCTCGGTGCTGAAGGTGGCCGACCTGGCGCTGGACGAGGACACCCGCGAGGTGCGGCGCGGCGACCGGCTGGTGACGCTGACGCCGACCGAGTACGAGCTGCTGCGCTACCTGATGCGCCGCTCCCCCACGGTGCTGACCAAGGCGCAGATCCTGGACCACGTGTGGGAGTACGACTTCGGCGGGCGCTCGAACGTGGTGGAGCTGGTGGTGTCGCACCTGCGCCGCAAGCTGGACGTGGAGGGCGACGAGCCGCTGATCCACACCGTGCGCGGGGTGGGCTACGTGCTGCGCCGGGCGCCGAACTGATGCGCGAGCTGGTCACCGGGCGCAGGATGCGGCTCGGCACCCGACTCGCGCTGGGCCTGGGCGCGCTGGCGCTGGCGGTGTTCGGGCTGGTCGGGGCGCTGGTGGTGACCTCCATGGAGGACTACCTGGCGCGCAAGCTCGACGCGCAGATGAAGTCCACGCAGATCGCGCAGGAGAAGGACTTCAAGGAGAACGGCGACGTCCTCGGGCCGGTGTACGGCTGGTACTACGCGGTGTACGAGGTGCGGGACGGGGTGGCCAGGCCGCTGCCGACGCACAAGCTGCCGGGCGACGACCGGCCGATGGCGAAGGTGGCCACGCTGGTCACCGGCTCCCAGCCGGTGTTCAAGACCGTCCACCTCGAGGGCGAGGGCACCTACCGGGTGCGCGGCTGCCCCGCGGGCAACGGGACCGTGCTGGTGAGCGCGGCGCCCATGGACGACCTGACCACGACCGTGCAGCAGCTGACCATGGTGCTGGTGGCGCTGTTCGCGCTGGCGCTGGTGACGCTGGTCGTGGTCGGGCGGGCGGTGCTGCGGCGCGGGTTGCAGCCGCTGAGCGAGATGGCGCGCACCGCGCACGACATCACCTCGCACGACCTGACCGACTCGGCGCGGCTGCCGGTGCGCTCGGAGGGCTCGTACGGCGGGGTGGAGGTGGCCGAGCTGCGGACGGCGTTCAACACGATGCTGGAGCACATCGACACCTCGCTGGCCGCGCGGACCGCGGCCGAGCAGCGGCTGCGCCGGTTCATCGCGGACGCCTCGCACGAGCTGCGCACGCCGCTGACCTCGATCCGGGGGTACGCGGACCTGTTCCGGTACGCGGCGGCCAACGCGCCGGAGGAGCGCGAGGCGCACCTGGAGAAGCTGCGGGCCGAGGCGGCGCGGATGAGCGTGCTGCTGGAGGAGCTGCTGCTGCTGGCGCGGCTGGACTCGGCGGAGGCCGAGCTGCCGGTGCGGTTGGAGAGCGGCGACCTGGTGGAGCTGGTCGGGCAGGCGGTGGACGCGTTCCGGGTGGCGCGGCCGGGGCACCCGGTGGCGCTCGCGGTGGCGCGCCCGAGCGTGCCGACGCGGTTCGACGCGGGGCGGTTGCGGCAGGTGCTGGACAACCTGCTGACCAACGCGGCGGTCCACACGCCCCAGGGCACGGCGGTGTCGGTGTCCGTGGACGTGGTGGGCGGTCACGCGGTGGTGCGGGTGAGCGACTCGGGCCCCGGCATCCCGGCGCGCGACCAGGAGCGGATCTTCGACCGGTTCTACCGGGTGGACCACTCGCGCACCCGCGACCGGGGTGGCAGCGGGCTGGGGCTGGCGGTGGCGCGGTCGCTGGTGGAGGCGCACGGCGGGCGGGTCGACCTGGAGAGCCGTCCGGGCTCGACGACGTTCACGATCACGCTGCCGCGCTGACCGTCCCCGACCCCGGTCGGCGGCGCGGGGACAACCACCTTTCCGGTGAACTTCCCGCGCTCGTCCGGGAGCCTGAGCGGAAACCCGATCAATGCGGTTCCCCGCGCGCGCTCCCGACAACCCCCCGGACACCCCCGGCGGTGCGGCTTCCCGAAGCGCGGTGACGGTTTTCCGCCGGTTGCGCCGCCAGGGCGCAGGTCGTGGTCGGGATGCCCCGCCACTCCCCCGACCAGGTGCGGACCCCGCCCCTTCGCCGCCCGGAACCACGTCGGCGATTCCTCCCGGCGGGTGAACTGGCACCCCCTACAAAGGTCATAGGATCGCCCGCGCGAGCTTTCTTCCGAAACCCGACGTCCCCGTATCGGGGCGTATTTCCGGCATTCCCCCGCACCTCCGTCCGGCGTGCCGGGACACCGAGGTCCCGGCGCGGTCCGCAGACCCCCGGCGCAGCGGCCGGGGTGTGAGCGAGGGAGGTCCGGAAGATGGCTGTTCCCCGGAGAACCACCGCGGCGGTGGCGCTGGCCGCCGCCGCGCTGGCCGCGGCCCCGCACGCCGTGGCGCACGCGGCGCCCCCGACCGAGCGGGTGGCGCAGGTGGCCGCCGCCGCGCCCGCCGCCTCCCGGTGCGGGCCGATGGACGTGGTGTTCGCGCTCGACGACACCGGCAGCATGGGCGGGGCCCTGAACAACATCAAGACCAGCATCAACGCGGTCGTCGGCGACGTGGTGTCGTCGTCCGGCGGGGACTACCGGCTGGGGCTGGTCACGTTCAAGGACTCGATCAACGTGGTCACCGGCCTGGCGGCGGGCAACGCGGGCGCCGTGACCAGCTACGTGACGAACGTGCTGGCCGCGAGCGGCGGCGGGGGTGAGCCCGAGGCCTCCGACGAGGCGCTGCGCACCGCCGTGTCGCTGCGCCCGGCGGCGGGCATCCCGCAGAACGCCGACTTCACCGGCCCGTGGCGCTCGAACGCGCGCAAGTTCGTGGTGCTGGTGACCGACGCCCGCCCCGGCGGCTTCGACGACGCCTTCACGGCCGCCGACCAGGCCAGCGCCACCGCCGTGGCGAACAGCGCGCTCGCGGCGGGCGTCAAGCTGTCGGCGGTCTACGTGCCCACCTCGCCGTCGATGACGCCGACCATCGCGCCGATCATGCAGAACTACGCCACCACCACGAGCGGCGTCTACGTGCAGGCCCAGGCGGACGGCAGCGGCACCGCCGACGCGATCCGCAGGGCGCTGTCCGACTGCCGCCGCACCGACGTGTTCCTGCGGGACCAGGCCACCGACGCCGGGGTCGAGCCCAACGGGACCGACCCGGTGTGGGCGAGCCCGGACATCAAGGTCTGCCCGACCACGGCGGACTGCGCCACGACCTACCAGCCGCCCGTGGGCTCCACGAGCTGGATCCACGTGCGGCTGAACAACCCCGGCCCGTACGGGTCCGGCACGGGCGCGGGCACGCTCAAGCTGTACTGGGTGAACCCGAGCGGGTCGACGGTGTGGAACGAGGCGACCGGCGGCGACTGGACGTTCATCGGCCAGCAGGCCGCGACCGTCCCGGCGGGCACGACCGTGGTGAAGGTGCCGTGGACGAACGTGCCCGGACCCGGCCACTTCTGCCTGCTGGCGCGCTGGGTGTCCGCGAACGACCCGATGACCTGGGTCGAGGGCCCCAACACCGCGCAGAACGCGAAGAACAACAACAACATCGCGTGGCGGAACGTGGACACCGTGCGGGTGCGCCCGACCGCGCCCGGCCGCACGAGCTTCACCCTGGGCAACGCGGTGGAGAAGGAGATCCGCACCGACCTGCTGTTCACCAGCCCCGGCAAGCCGTTCGTCGGCGCGGGCAAGGTCGTGGTGGACCTGGGCCGGGAGCTGTTCGAGCGGTGGCAGGCCTCGGGCGGGCAGGCGCGCGGGATCGAGCGGGTCGGTGAGACGGCCGTGCAGGTGCTCGACCCGAAGCAGGCGGCGCTGACCGGGATCGCGGTGCGGCCCGGCGAGCGGTTCACGGCGGGCCTGGAGTTCCACGGCGGCGAGCCGGGCGGCGAGTACCTGCTGCACGTGGTGCAGCGCCTGGGCGAGGAGGAGCTGGGCGGCGTCGCTTACCAGGTCCTGGTGGAGAAGGAGTAGGTGGAGCAGGAGCAGGCGGAGGAGGAGTAGGCGCGCGGGAGCCCTGAGCGGGTTCTGGGAACGGCAGGGCGGCCCCTCGACCTGAGGGGTCGCCCGATCCGCTCAGGGGGATCTCGGTTACCCCTCAGCTCGACTCGGCCGTTGGCGATCCCCCGACTGAGACCGGCGAACAGAGTCCGGCGAAGAGAGCGGAGCACCGTCGTGCCGTTCACCAGCAACCGAGTCAGAGCGGAACTCGCGCGAGCCACCGGGGCGTTGGCCGAGGCGGAGCAGGACACCGCCGCGGTGACCGCCGTGGTCAAGGCGCTGGACGGGGTCAGGTCCTCCCGCGACGCCGCCAAGGCCGCGCTGGACGTCGTCAGGCAGCGGTTCGGCTGGGTGTACGGCTCCTACTGGCAGGTGGACGGGACGGGCGGGGCGCTGCGGTTCGCGGTCGAGTCCGGCGACGCGGGCGAGGAGTTCCGCAAGGTCACGCAGGAGGCGTCGTTCGCCGAGGGCGTCGGCCTGTCCGGGCGGGCCTGGCGCAGCCGCGACCTGGTGTTCGTCGGGGACCTCGGCACGCTGCGGGACTGCGTGCGCGCGCCCGTCGCGCAGAAGGTCGGCGTGAAGTCCGGCATCTGCTTCCCGCTGACCGAGGGCGGCCGGGTCGTCGGCACGATGGACTTCTTCTCCCTGGAGGAGCTGAACCCGTCCAAGCAGCGCCTGGAGGTGCTGCGCAGCATCGGGCTGCTGGTCGCCCAGGCCATGGAGCGGGTGGCCGACGTCGAGCACCAGGCCGCGGCGGCGCTGGACATCCAGGCGGTGAACGCGGTGCTGCGCGGGCTGGGCTCGGCCGCCTCCGAGGAGGAGGCGACCCGGCAGGCGCTGGACACGGTGCGCAGCGAGTTCGGCTGGGCGTACGGCTCGTTCTGGGCGGTGGACCCGACCGGGCAGGAGCTGCGGTTCGTCACCGAGTCCGGCGACGCGGGCGAGGAGTTCCGCCGGATCACCCGCGAGGCCTCGTTCCGGCAGGGCGTGGGGCTGGCGGGGCGGGCCTGGAAGTCGCGCGAGATGCTGTTCGTCCCGGACCTGGCCGAGATGACCGACTGCGTGCGGGCGCCCGCGGCGCGGCGGGTGGGCGTGAAGTCCGGGGTGTGCCTGCCGCTGGTCGTGCACGGCGCGGTCGTGGGCACGATGGACTTCTTCTCCCTGTCGGAGATCGAGCTGACCGGGAGCCGGGCGGACGCGCTGCGCAACACGGCCTTCCTGGTGTCGCAGTCGCTGGAGCGGATCAGGGAGACGACCCGGATCAGCTCGGCGGGCGCGGAGCTGGTGACCTCCATCGAGGAGGTGGAGCGCAACGTCGTGCGGGCGACCGGGGTGGCGGCCGAGGCGGCGACGCTGACCAGCGGCGCGAACCAGGCGGTCGGCAGGCTGGCGCAGTCCAGCAACGAGGTCGGCGACGTCGTGAAGGTCATCAACAGCATCGCCGAGCAGACCAACCTGCTCGCGCTGAACGCCACCATCGAGGCCGCGCGCGCCGGTGACGCGGGCAAGGGCTTCGCCGTGGTCGCCAACGAGGTCAAGGACCTCGCGCAGGGCACCGCCCGCGCGACCGAGGACGTGGCGCGGCTGATCAGCGCGATCCAGTCCGACGCGAGCAGCGTGGTGACCTCGCTGGCCGAGATCGAGCACATCGTCGACCGGATCAACGAGACCCAGACGATGATCGGCGGCGTGCTGACCGAGCAGGCCGCCGTCACCCGCGACATCGTCGGGGCCTGACCGCCCCGGACCTCCGCTCACCCGCTCGTGCGACCCGCGCCACGTCCTCCCGGATTCCCCTCAGGAGGCGTGGCGCGCGGTCGTTCGGGGCCCCGAGACCTGGTCACCCGACCGGGCAACCACCACCCGAGAGGGAGCACCATGGGCAACCCCACGGACCGATCCGCCACCACCGGCGCGGGGTGGTGGACGAACGCGCGCGTGAGCGTGAAGATCCTGCTCGCCGTCGGCCTCGTCGCACTGGTCGCGCTGGTGACCGGCGTGGTGTCGTGGGTGCGCCTCGGCGCGCTCAACGAGCAGGTCCAGGGCATCAAGAACGAGAGCATGGTCCGGCAGGCGAACCTGCTGCGCGTGCAGAACGCGACAGCCGCCATGTACCGGGGCATGTACCTGTTCGACAGCGCGGCCTCGGCCGAGGGCAAGGCCGAGGGCGAGAAGCTGGTCAAGGACGCCGAGTCCGATCTGGACGCGGCGGGTTCCGCCTACACCTCGACGCCGTCGTCCAGCGCCGGGTGGCGCCAGCAGGTCGAGCTGTACGGCGCTTCCTGGAACACCTACCGGGGGCTGCTGAACGTCGTGCTGTTCGGCGACGCGGCCCCGGCGGGCGTGACCGTGCCCACCAGCCCGGCCGAACTGGGCAAGGCGTTCGTCGACGCCGAGAACGGCATGAACTCCGCGATCGCCGCGCTGTCGGCGCTGGAGCAGTCCGACGGCCAGGCGGCGGCCGAGGCCGCCGACGCGACCGTCGAGTCGGCCCGGCTGTGGACGGCCGTGGTGCTGGTGGTCGGGCTCGCCGCGGCGCTGGCGCTGGCGCTGCTGACCGGCCGCAGCATCGGGCGCCGGTTGGAGCGGGTGCGCGACGTGCTGACCGGCATGGCCGACGGCGACCTGACCGGGTCGGCGCCGGTGGACTCGCGGGACGAGGTCGGCGAGATGGCGCTGGCGGTGAACCGGGCGACCCAGAACGTGCGGGGCACCGTGGCCGCGCTGGCGGGCAGCGCGCAGGCGCTCGCGGTGAACTCGCGGCAGCTCAGCTCCTCGGCGGACCGGATCGCCGGGAGCGCGCAGGACACCGCCGGGCGGACCGACGAGCTGGCCGAGGCCTCGGAGGAGGTCTCGCGGAACGTGCAGACCGTCGCCGCCGGGGCCGAGCAGATGGGCGCGGCGATCCAGGAGATCTCGCAGTCCGCGAGCGACGCGGCGGACGTGGCGGCGCAGGCCGTGCAGGCCGCCGCGGTGACCAACGCGACCGTGGCGAAGCTGGGCGAGTCGTCGGTGGAGATCGGCAACGTGGTCAAGGTGATCACCTCGATCGCGGAGCAGACCAACCTGCTGGCGCTGAACGCCACGATCGAGGCCGCGCGCGCCGGCGAGGCGGGCAAGGGCTTCGCGGTGGTCGCGAACGAGGTCAAGGAGCTGGCGCAGGAGACCGCGAAGGCCACCGAGGACATCTCGCGGCGGGTGGAGGCGATCCAGGCCGACACCGGCGGCGCGGTGACCGCGATCGAGGAGATCGGGCAGATCATCGCCCGGATCAACGACTACCAGCTGACCATCGCCTCGGCGGTGGAGGAGCAGACCGCCACCACGCAGGAGATGAACCGCGGCATCAACGAGGCCGCGGTCGGGACCACCCGGATCGCCGGGAGCATCTCGACGGTGGCCGGGGCGACCCGGACCACCTCGGCGACCGTGGTGGAGACGCAGGGCGCGGCCGTGGAGCTGTCCCGGATGTCGGCCGAGCTGCAGGAGCAGGTGGACCGGTTCCGGATCTGAGGTCGGGCGGGGGGCGGCCCCCGCGCAGGGACCACCGGGAGGTTGGCGGGCTGACCCGCCGGCCTCCCGGTGCCGTTTCCGGCGGTTCTCGGGCCGGGCGGCGCTCAGGGCCGGTGGCGCTCAGGGCCGGTGGTGCTCAGGGCCGGTGGTGCTCAGGCCCGGCGGCCCTCCAGCAGGGCCTGGGCGAGCGGGGTGAGGGAGTGCAGCACGGTGCGGCCCTCGCGCCTGCTCACCACCAGGCCGGAGTCGCGCAGCACGCCGACGTGCTCGCTCGCCGAGGCCGGGGACAGCCGCAGCCTGGCCGCCAGCTCGGTCGTGGTGGCCGTCCCGGTCAGCGCGGCCAGCACGGCGGCGCGCGTGCGGCCGAGCAGCGCGCCGAGCGAGCGGGACCGGTCGGGCGTCCAGCTGGCCGGGTGGCGGACCGGGTAGACGATCACCGGGGGCAGCGCGGGGTCCACCAGCGCCACCGGGTTGCCCCAGCAGAAGTAGGACGGGATCAGCAGCACGCCGCGCCCGCCGAGCCGGACGTCCAGCGGTTTCGGGTAGTCGGCCTCCAGCACCGGCGGGTTCCACCGCAGGGTGGGGCGCAGGGTCTCCAGCGCGGCGTGGACGCCCGCGTCCAGGATGGTCCGCCCGAGCACCGCGCGCTCCGCCGCGACCGCCGCCTGCGCGTCCTCCCACGCCGGGCGCACGAGGACGTCGTGCACGCCCTTGAGCGCGCTCACGAGCTCGTCCAGGGCGTCCCGGTCGCACCGGGCCACCCGGTGGGCCCACGCGGGCAGCGGGCGGCTGCGGGCCGCGTAGGCGATGTCGCCGAGCAGCCGCAGCGACGGCGTGCCGCGCACCGCCTCCAGCCCCGCCGCGATGCCGTGCCGCCCCTCGGCCGGGGTGAGGAAGTCCGGGAAGTAGCCCTCGCGCGGCACCAGCTGGCGGACCATCCGCACCTGGGCCTGCACCCCGCGCTCCACCACGGCGAGCCGGGCGCGGTTGCGCCACGGCTCGAACACCGGCACGTCGTCGTTCGCCAGGCGGTAGAGGCCCAGCACGGTCTCCCAGAGGGGGTCGGGGTCGCGGGCCAGCTTGGTGCGCGCCAGGTCGGCGTCCGTGAAGTGGATGCGCAGCACACCGGCTGACGCTAACCACCTGGTCGGGCGCGCACAGCGGTTCCGGGCAGGCCGCACCGAACAGAGCAGCGCTTCCGGCAGCCACGTCGAGAGCGAGAGCAACAAGCCGAAACTCCCGTCCGCCTCCGGGCCGACACCTCCCCGCGCGCCGAATGCGCGGGTCGATTTCCGCTTGGCTGAAGGTCGAACCGGAGAGCGCGCCGCGCGCGACGCCCGCACCGCCACTCCGCGCCGTGCCCCGAAGGCCCCGCCACCGCCGCGCGCCCCGCGTTGAAACAAATCAACGAACAACAGCCCGGAACCGAAAGCCAGCCACATCGCCGCCCGCGCCGGAAAGGGGTCCGCACCGGACCGCACCAGCGCGGGAGCGCGTCGCGCCGGACCGGGCGCGGGAATCCCCGCAACCCGCGGACCCCACCGCCGAACACCCCCGCCCGATCGCGCGCGCATTCCGGTTCGGACACCCGCCGGGAACCCCCGGCGGTCACCCCCGGAAAAGCGGAACCCCCGCCCCGCGCGGAAACGCGGAACGGGGGCGCGGAGCCGGTGGCGGGACTTGAACCCGCAACCTTTCGCTTACAAGGCGAGTGCTCTGCCAATTGAGCTACACCGGCGTGACCTTCGGCCCTTGCTGCCTTCCGGGCGGAAGCCTGGCACATCGTAAGTGGTCCCCACTCGTGCCACTTGCGCCGAGCGGTGCGCTCAGCCGGTCGAGCGGTTGGGCCATCCGCAGGACGGGGGTACCGTCCACACGGCTGCGGGAGAGCTGGAAACCGCTGGCCAGCGGCATCGACGATGCTCGACGCACCGTGATCAACTCACCGGGGCAGGGTCCCCCTATCAGGGGTGTCCGATGCCACAGCTACTGGTGTGGCGATGTCGGCGTGGCGCAGTGACGATCTTGGCGGAGGTGAGCACTGGTGTCGACCAGGCGCAAGCGGTACCGGGAGCCCGCGACGCTGCCCGACCTGTGGCGTCCCGTCGAGGGACCGTCCCTGCCGGACGCGCCCGTGGTCCACCTGGTGCTGGACCTGGCCCTGCGCGTGGGCGAGGTCCAGCTGGCCAGCGGGGCGGGGGCGGCCGACGTGGCGGCGACGGTGAGCGCCGTGGCCCAGGCCTACGGGATGCCGAGGGTCGAGGTGGACGTGACGTTCACCGCGATCACCGTGTCCTGCCACCGGGGCACCTCGGCCGCACCGGTGACCTCGCTGCGCGTGGTGCGCTCGCGCGGACTGGACTACACCCGGCTGGACACGCTGGAGGACCTGATCCGGCGGATCGCCGAGAACGAGGTGACCGCCGAGGAGGCCTACTCCGAGCTGGACCGCATCACCACCGCCCCGCACCCGTACCCCCGCTGGGTGGCCACGGCGGCGTGGGCGGGCATGGCGGCCTCGGTGGCGCTGCTGGTGGGCGGCGGCGCCCTGCTGGCGCTGTCGGCCGCGCTGGTGACCGCGCTCGTCGACCGGGTCGGCCGCCTGCTGAACCGGCGCTCGCTGCCCTTCTTCTTCCAGCAGGCGGCGGGCGGGATCCTGGCCACCGCGTTCGCGCTCGCCCTGTACGCCACCGACCTGCTGCCCGGCGTGCGCCCGTCGCTGCTGGTGGCCACCGGCATCGTGGTGCTGCTGTCCGGGCTGTCCCTCGTGGGCACCGTGCAGGACGCCATAACGGGCTACAACGTCACGGCGGCGGGCCGGTTCGTGGAGATCGTCATGCTCACCTCGGGCCTGATCGCGGGCGTCGCGCTGACCCTGCGCGCGGGCGTGCAGCTCGGCGTGCTGACCACGATGGCCGACCCGCTGCCCGCGCTGATCTCGACCGTGCCGCTCCAGCTGGCCACGGGCGCGGCCACGTCCATGTTCTTCGCGCTGGCCAGCTACGCCCGCCCCAAGGCGCTGCTGGTGGCCGCGGGCGCGGGCGCGGTGGGCACCACCTCGTACGGGCTGCTCGCGGTCACCGGCCTGAACACCATCGTCTGCGCCGCCGCCGCGGCCACCCTGGTCGGCTTCGTCGGCGCGCTGGTGTCCCGCAAGCTGCGCACCCCGCCGCTGGTGGTGGCGGTCGCGGGCATGGTGCCGCTGCTGCCCGGCTGGACGATCTACCGGGGCCTGTACCAGCTGACCGCCGACGGCGACCCGGCCGGGCTGTCCACCCTGGTCTACGCGGGCGGCACCGCGCTGGCGCTGGCCAGCGGCGTGGCGCTCGGCGAGTTCCTCGGCGAGCCGGTGCGCACCGGCTTCGGCAGGCTGGAGCGGCGCCTCGCGGGGCCCCGGCTGTCCGGCCCGCTGTGGCCAACACGACGTCGTTCGGAGTAATCCCACAGGTGAACCCGGTGTGACGGGGGTGACGGCAGGGCATCCAGCCCCCGCACCCCCACTAACCTCGTGCGTGGGCGAGACGAATCCTTGAGGAGGCGCTACCCGGTGAGCAGCATTGGCGAGAACGGCGCGGATTTCCTGGTCGTGGCCAACCGCCTGCCGGTCGACCTGGAGCGGCTGCCCGACGGCACGCAGCGGTGGAAGCACAGCCCCGGCGGGCTGGTGAGCGCGCTGGAGCCGTTCCTGCGGGTGCACAGCGGCGCGTGGGTCGGCTGGCCCGGCGTGGCCGACGCGGACGTGGAGGCGTTCGAGGAGGACGGCCTCCAGCTCCACCCGGTGTCGCTCAGCACCGCCGAGGTCACCGACTACTACGAGGGGTTCTCCAACGGCACGCTGTGGCCGCTGTACCACGACGTGGTCGAGCGGCCCGCGTTCCACCGGCGCTGGTGGAACACCTACGTGCGGGTGAACCAGAGGTTCGCGGACGTGACGGCGAAGGTCGCCGCGCACGGCGCGACGGTGTGGGTGCAGGACTACCAGCTGCAGCTGGTGCCCGCGATGCTGCGGGAGCTGCGGCCGGACCTGCGGATCGGCTTCTTCCTGCACATCCCGTTCCCCCCGGTCGAGCTGTTCATGCAGCTGCCGTGGCGCACCGAGATCATCCGCGGCCTGCTCGGCGCGGACCTGGTCGGGTTCCACCGGCCGGGCGGCGCGCAGAACTTCCTGTGGCTGGCCCGCAGGCTGGTCGGCCTCGAGCCCAGCCGGGGCGCGGTCGGCGTGCGCACGCGGCCCGGTGTCGTGCAGGTGGGCGACCGCACGGTGCGGGTGGGCGCGTTCCCGATCTCGATCGACTCCTCGGCGCTGGACGCCCTGGCCCGCTCCAAGGAGGTCCAGGCGCGGGCAAGGCAGATCCGGGAGGACCTGGGCAACCCGAAGAAGGTGCTGCTCGGCGTCGACCGGCTCGACTACACCAAGGGCATCGACGTCCGGCTCCGGGCGCTCAACGAGCTGCTGGAGGACGGCAGGGTCGCGCCCGAGGACGTGGTGATGGTCCAGCTGGCCACGCCCAGCCGGGAGCGGGTCGAGCACTACAAGCAGATGCGCGGCGACATCGAGCGCATGGTGGGCAGGCTCAACGGCGAGTTCTCCCGCGTCGGCAGGCCGGTGCTGCACTACCTGCACCAGTCGGTCGACCGCAAGGAGCTGACCGCGTTCATGCTCGCCGCCGACGTCATGGTGGTGACGCCGGTGCGCGACGGGATGAACCTCGTCTGCAAGGAGTACGTGGCGAGCAGGCACGACCTCGGCGGGGCGCTCGTGCTGAGCGAGTTCGCGGGGGCCGCGGCGGAGCTGACCTCGGCTTTCCTGGTCAACCCGCACGACCTCGACGGGGTGAAGAAAGCGCTTGAGGACGCCCTAGCTCTCGATCCCGCGGAGGGCCGCCGTAGGATGCGCGCTCTGCGCCGCCAAGTCCTCACGCACGACGTCGACCGATGGGCTCGCTCGTTCCTTGAAGCCTTGGGCGCGCAAACAGCCGTCTGAACCGTTCCAAGCAAGTTCAGGAACGAGTCGGTTCAGCTGACCCTAGACCTTACGTCACCCGAGCACTGAGGAGGGGCGTTGACGGCCGAGGCCCTCCCCGCCGAACTTCGTCGAGCCATCGTCCAGCTCGCCAGGACACCACGACTGCTGGTGGCCTGCGACTACGACGGCACCCTGGCTCCGATCGTGGAGAACCCCGAAGACGCCCGACCGCTGCCGGAGGCGGTGGGCGCGCTGCGCTCGCTCGCCGGGCTGCACGAGACGACGACCGCCGTGATCTCCGGGCGCGCGCTGCGCGACCTGGCGACGCTGTCCAGGCTGCCCGCGGAGGTGCACCTGGTCGGCTCGCACGGCTCCGAGTTCGACGTCGGCTTCGTGCACGCGCTGGACGCGGACGCCAGGGCGTTGCACCGCAGGCTGGAGGACGAGCTCGAGAAGCTCGTCGACGGCAGCGAAGGCGTGTCACTGGAGATCAAGCCCGCCAGCATCGCCGTGCACGTGCGGCGGGCGCCCGCCGAGGTCGGCGAGCGCGTGCTGGAGGCGGAGCGCACCCGTCCCAGCACGTGGGACCGCGTGCCGGTCACCGAGGGAAAGGCCGGGGTGGAGCTCGCCGTGGTGCAGACCGACAAGGGCCACGCCCTCGACGTCCTGCGCCACCGCGTGTCCGCCACGGCGTCCGTGTTCGTCGGCGACGACGTCACGGACGAGAAGGCGTTCGCCCGGTTGTCCGGGCCGGACGTCGGCATCAAGGTCGGCGACGGCGAGACGCTGGCGCAGTACCACATCACCGACTCGCCCGACGTGGCGATGGTGCTGGCGCTGCTGCTGGAGGAGCGCAGGAACTGGCTGCACGGCGACCAGGCCGTGCCGATCGAGCGGCTGACCATGCTCGCCAACGAGCGGTCGGTCGCGCTGGTCACCCCGGACGCCAGGGAGACCTGGCTGTGCCACCCGGAGCCGGACTCGGCGGCGGTGTTCGCCGACCTGCTCGGCGGCCCGTCCGCGGGCCACTTCACGATCAAGCCGGAGCACGGCTCGCTGCCGCTGGGCCAGCGCTACGTGCCGGGCACGATGGTCGTGGAGACCCGGTGGTCGCGGCTGCTGGTCACCGACTACCTGGACCACGACCTGCCGGGCCACCGCACCGACCTGGTGCGGCGGATCAGCGGGTCCACGAACGCGGTCATCACCTTCGCGCCCCGGCCCGAGTTCGGGCAGGTGCCGGTGCGGCTGCTGCGCGAGCGCGACGGCCTGCGGGTCGCGGGCACCTCGGAGCCGATGGTGCTGCGCTCGCCGGGCGTGGACTGGGAGATCACCAGCGACGGCGTGCAGGAGACCGCGGTCGCGGTCGTGCGGCCGAGGGAGGGCGCGGCGATCCTGCTGGAGCTGCGCTGCGGCACGGACGACCTGTCCGAGAGCACGCTGGGCGAGCCCGAGCGGCGCGCCCGCGCGGGCGGGTTCTGGTCGGACTGGGCGGCGACGCTGAAGCTGCCGTCCGTCGAGCCGGAGCTGGTGCTGCGGTCGGCGCTGACCCTCAAGGGCCTGGTGCACCACGAGACCGGGGCCATCATGGCGGCGGCGACCACGTCGCTGCCCGAGGAGCTCGGCGGCATCCGGAACTGGGACTACCGCTACTGCTGGCTGCGGGACGCGGCGCTGACCGCGCAGGCGCTGGTGTCGGTCGGCTCGCTGACCGAGGCCGAGGCGTTCCTGGGCTGGGTGCACGGCGTGCTGGACACGCTGCCCGGCCCGGAGCGGCTGCACCCGCTGTACACGCTGCAGGGCACCATGCTGGGCGCCGAGGCGGTCATCGACACGCTGCCCGGCTACGCGGGGTCGCGGCCGGTGCGCGTGGGCAACCTGGCGAACCAGCAGGTGCAGCTGGACGTGTTCGGGCCCGTCGTGGACCTGGTCGCCGAGCTGGCGAGCGCGCGCGGCGCGCTCACCGACGAGGACTGGCGGATGGTCCAGGCCATGGCGGAGGCCGTGGCGCGGCGGTGGCACGAGCCGGACCACGGCATCTGGGAGGAGCGGCACGCTCCCCGGCACCACGTGTACTCGAAGGTCATGTGCTGGGTCACGCTGGACCGCGCGGTGCGGTTGGCCGAGCAGTACGGGCGCGCCCTCGACCCGTCGTGGCCGGTGCTGCGGGACACGATCGCCACGGACGTGCTGAAGAACGGGTGGAGCGACGTCGCCCAGTCCTTCACGACCGCGTACGACGGCGACGACCTGGACGCGGCCTCGCTGCACGTGGGGCTGACCGGGCTGATCGACCCGACGGACGAGCGGTTCCAGGCCACGGTCACCGCGATCGAGGCGGAGCTGCGGTCCGGGTCCACGGTGTACCGGTACCGGCGCGACGACGGTCTTCCCGGCGACGAGGGCGGGTTCCACCTGTGCGCCGCGTGGATGATCGAGTCGTACCTGCTGACCGGTCGGCGGACGGAGGCCGAGGAGCTGTTCGCGCAGATGGTCGACGCCGCCGGGCCCACCGGGCTGCTGCCGGAGGAGTACGACCCGATCGCGGAGCGCTCGCTGGGCAACCACCCGCAGGCGTACAGCCACCTCGGGCTGATCCGGTGCGCGCAGCTGCTGGCGAAGTGAGCTGACCGCCCCGCGGGGCGGTGATCGACGCGGAACCCCCGTTCCCGGCCTCGCGGCCGGGGGCGGGGGTTCCGGCTTGTCGCCACCGGCGCGTCAGGACCGCTCGGCGAGCGCCGCAGGCACGAGGTCGACCGCGGGGGCGCCGGACGCCGGGTTCCGGCCGGTGACCGGGGTGCCGTCGCGCGTGGTGAACGGGGCGCGCCCTGCACGTGGTGCGCGCCGGGCGTGCGGAGCGGCCGGTTCCTCGGCCCGGTGGCCGGCGGGGTGGTGGGGGCCGTCGGTGCGCTCCCGCGCGTCGGCGGCGGACATGACGATCAGGGTGCGGCTCACGGGGGTTC
>NZ_JBQGCX010001083.1:0-5655 GCF_052038725.1 Actinosynnema sp. | reverse complement strand
GGGTGTCGGATGCGGGGGGCGGGGCGCTGAGGCGTGGTCATGGGGGGTGGACACGGGGCGCGGTCACGGGGGCGGGCGCCGCCGGGACGGGGTCGCCGCCGTGGGGGCAGCCGCCGAGGCGGGCTCGCCGGTCCGCGATCGGGCCACCACCGCCGGGCCGCGACCACCGCGCGCCCCCCGCCGTCAGGCGAGGGGGACGTGCCAGCGGATCGTGGTGCCGGTCGACGGCGACGAGCTGATCTCGCAGCCGCCGCCCATCGCGAGCGCCCGCTCCTCCAGGTGCCGCAGGCCGCGCTTCTCCACCCCGTCGGGAATCCCGCACCCGTCGTCGCTGACCTCCAGCGCGAGCCGCTCGGCGTCCTTGTCGACGGTGACGCCCACCCAGCCCGCGCCCGCGTGCCGCACCACGTTGGCCAGCGCCTCCCGCAGCGCGGCCCGCGCCTGGTCGGCCAGCGCGGGCGCCAGGTCCAGGAAGTGGCCGACGATGCGCACGTCCGGCCGGAACCCCAGCAGCTCCCCCGCCGTGCGGGCCTCGGAGCGCACCGAGTCGACCAGGTCGGTGTGCGCGAGCTGCTCCGGCACGGTGCCGCGCAGGGCGCGCACGGTGGCCCGCACCTCGGCGATCGTCTCGTCGAGCTGGTCCACGGCGTCGGCCAGCCGCTTGGCCTCGCGGCCCTCCAGCTTGAGCTTGCGGTCCAGCAGGTCCAGCTGCACGCCGGTCGCGAACAGCCGCTGGATCACCACGTCGTGCAGGTCGCGGGCGATGCGCTCGCGCTCCTGGTAGACGGCGACGCGCTGGCGGGCCGTGGTGCCCTCGGCGAGCACGACGGCGAGCCCGGCGTGCGCGGCGAACGCGGTGAGCACGTCGACGGTGTCCGGGCTGAACGGGGTCGAGCCGCGCCTGCGGTACACCGCGAGCGCGCCGATGCGCCGCTCCTTCGTGCCGAACGGGGCGACCGCGAACGGGCCGTAGCCGCGCAGCGGCTTCGGCACGAACGGGGCGGTCCTCGGGTCGCTGACCAGGTCGGCGGCGACCACGGGGATGCCGGTGCGGGCGGCGCGGGCGGCCGAGGAGCGGCTGGACACCACGACGCCGACCGGTTCCTGACCGGCCGAGGACGCCTCCACGGTCAGCGTGCCGTCGTCGGCGGAGATCATCGACAGGCCGAGGTCGGCGCCCGCCAGCTCGGCGGCGTGCCGGACCACCAGCGGCAGCACCGCGTCCGGGTCGTCGCCCTCCAGCGCCAGCGAGGTGATCTCGGTGGAGGCGGCCAGGACGCGGGCCGGGTCGACGGCGGTCACCGGGCGGGCCGCATCGACAGGACCAGGTCGGCGTGCCTGGTCTCCTCGGGCCGGTGCGTGATGTGGACCACGGTCTTCCCCTTCAGCGCCACGTCGAGCCGGTCGAGCAGGGCCTCGGCCGCGGGGCGGTCCAGGTGCGCGGTCGGCTCGTCGAGCAGCACCAGGTCGGCGTCGTGCAGCAGCGCCCTGGCCAGCGCGACCCGCTGGGCCTCGCCGCCGGAGAGCAGGGTGGGGCCGATCATCGTGTCGAGCCGGTCCGCCCACTCCGGGAGCCCCGCGGTGACCAGGGCCTCGCGGAGCCGGTCGTCGTCCGCGTGCGCGTCGCCGAGCTTGAGGTTCTCCCTGAGCGTGGTGGACACCAGCATCGGCTCCTGCGGGCACCAGGCGACGCGCTCGGGGCGGGTGACCCGGCCGCGCTCGGGCTCCAGGAAGCCCAGGAGCAGCGCGAACAGCGTGGACTTGCCCGCGCCGGACGGGCCGACGACGGCGATCCGCTCGCCCGCGCCGGGGGTCAGGGTGAAGTCCCGGAGCACGGGTTCGGCCGCACCGGGCCAGCGGACGTCCACGTCCTCCAGCTTGGCGGGTCCGGTCGCGGGCCTCACCTCGGGGTGCCGCTCGGTGACGCGGCCGTAGGCCTCGCGCAGCGCGGTGCGGTGCTGGGCGGCGGCGGGCAGCGCGCTCAGCGCCTCGACCAGCGCGAGCGGGACCAGGCCCAGCACGGGGACGAGCAGCGGGTTGATGTCGCCCGCGAGCGCGGTGCACACGACGGCGGCCAGGCCGGTGGCGAGGGTGATGAGGCCGGTGGCCGCGCCCGCGCCGAACGCCTGGCGGCGGGTCTGCCGCGCCAGCTCGGCGTCGACGGCGGCGAGCCCGGCCCGGTAGCGGCCCTCGGCGCGGAACGCGATGAGGTCGGGGGCGGCGGTGAGCAGGGTCAGCACGTCCTCGGAGACCCGGCGGCGGCCCCTGGCCAGCGCGGTGGTGGCGCGGCGGTCGAGCGCGGCGGCCAGCAGCGGCGCGGCGAGCCCGCCGACCAGCAGGAGCGCCGCGAGGGCGAGACCGGCGACCGGCTGGATGGCGGTGAACAGGAGCACGGCGGCCAGGCCGACCCCCGCGGCGGCGAGCGGCGGCTGGAGCACCCTGGGCACCAGGTCGCGGACCGTGTCGGTGTCGTCCACCAGCCGGGTCAGCTCGGCCCGGCCGGGGCGCAGGTTGCGCCACATGTCGATGCGCAGCGCGTCGGCGAACCGGAACGCGGCGTCGTGCGTGACGAGCCGCTCCAGGTAGCGCAGCACGCCCTTGGCCAGCGCGCACGCCCGCACGCCCACGGTGATCACGGACAGGGTGAGGATCGGCGGCTGGGTGGACGCCTTGGCGATCAGGTAGGCCGACAGGGCGGTGAGGGCGACGCCGCTGAGCAGCGCGGCCGTGCCGATGGCGGCGCCGCCGAGCAGCAGGCGGGTGGGGCGGGGGGTGCGCGGGGTGGTGGGCTCGCGGTCGGCGGCGCGCACGGCGGTGGCGCCGTCGTCGGTGTCGGCGGCCTCGGCGAGCCGGTGGGTGGCGAGCACGACGGCGGCCCCGCCCTCGGCTGCGGCGGTGATCGCGGCCATGACCTTGGCGGCGGTGGCCGGGTCGAGGTGGGCGGTCGGCTCGTCGAGCAGCAGCACGTCCGCGCCGGTGCTCAGCGCCCGCGCCACGGCGACGCGCTGCCGCTCGCCGGTGGACAGCTCGGCGACCGGCCGGTCGACCAGGTGCTCGGCGGCGACCCGCCGCAGCACCCCGTGGTCGACGCGCCCGGTGGTCAGCTCCAGCTCCTCGGCGACGGTGCGGGCGGCGAACGCGGGCCGCTGCGGCACCCAGGCGACGCTGCCGCGCACCCGGACCTCGCCGGAGGTGGGCGCGAGGAAGCCGAGGAGGGCGGCGATGGTGGTGGACTTGCCGCGCCCGCTGGGGGCGTCCAGGTGGTGCACCTGACCCGGTCGGACGGTGAAGTCGAGCCCGTCGGGGGCGAACCCGCCGCGCCGCTCGACGCGCAGGTCGCGCACCTCCACACCGGTCTCGCCCGCCTCGGGGACGGTGATCCGCGCCTGCGGGGAGTCCACGACCTCGGCGACCCGGCGGACCGCCTCCAGGCCGTCCTCGCTGGCGTGGTGGGCGGCTCCCGCGTTGCGCAGCGGCAGGTAGCAGTCGGGGGCCAGGATCAGCACGATCAGGCCGGTCGCCAGGCTCATGTCCCCGTAGACCAGGCGCACGCCGATGCCGACCGCGATGAGCGCGACCGACAGCGACGCGGCGATCTCCAGCACGAGCGCGGACAGGAACGCCACGCGCAGCGTGCCCATGGTGGCCCTGCGGTGGGCGTCGCCGGTGCGGCGGACCGCCTCGGCCTGGGCCTGGGCGCGGCCGAACGCGGTGAGCACCGGGAGAGCCCGGACCAGCTCGTGCAGCCGGGCGGAGAGCTTCTCGGTGGTGGTCGCGACCGCGGCGACCGTCTGCTCGGTGAACTTGCCGATCAGGATGGCGAACACCGGGATCAGCGGGATGGTGATGGTGATCAGCACCGCGGAGGTGGGGTCGCTGAGCAGGATCCACAGGCCCACGGCGGGCGGCACGACGGCCGTGGTCACCAGGGCGGGCAGGTAGCGGGTGAAGTAGGCGTCGAGCGCGTCGAGCCCCTTGGTGGCCAGCGCGGTCAGCTCGGCCGGGCCGCGGGCGGTGATCCACTCCGGGCCGTTGGCGAGCGAGCGGTCGAGCAGGGCGGCGCGCAGCTCCTCCTTGGCGCCCGCGGCGGCGCGGGCGGCGGCGGACTCGGTGGCCCAGGCGAGCAGGGCGCGGGCGATGACGGTCGCGGCGATCGGCCACAGCGGCGGCGAGCCGCCCGCGACGAGGTCGGCGAGCGCGGTGCCGAGGGCGACCGCCTGCGCCACGAGCGCGACGGCGGTGCAGGCGGCGAGGAAGGCGCACAGGACCAGGGCCCGGCGCGCTGAAGCGGACAGCTTCGGCAGCGCGCCGAGCGGGCCCCGCCCCGGCTTTTTCCTGGCGGGAAGGTCACCGGGGAAGCTCACGGTTCCACGGTATGCCGAGGTGGGCCCGCGTGTGCGGGGCGACGGTCCCGGCCCGCGCAGGACCAAGGTCCCAGGCCCCTCGCGGTGCTCACCGGCGAGGCGCAGAAGTGCGGGAGGACCGGGGGGCCTGCGGGCTAACCTGCGGTGTGCCGCCCTCGGAGGAGTCCCCCATCCGCGTCTTCCTGAGCTACGCGCAGGACGACGACCACGTGCTCGGCTTCATCGAGCCGTTCACCCGCGCGCTGGAGCAGTTCGCCTTCTCCGACCGGGGCAGGCGCGTCGAGGTGTTCGTGGACCGCACCGACCTGGTGTGGGGCCAGGAGTGGCGCAGCGGCATCGACCAGGCGATCGACAGCGCGCCGGTGTTCCTGCCGCTGATCACCAACCTGTACTTCGACCGCCCGTACTGCCGCAAGGAGCTGCACCGCTTCCACAGCGAGGCCGACCGGCGGGGCGTGCCGTCGCTGCTGCTGCCGGTCGTGCTGCTCGGGCACCGGATGCTCACCCCCGACCACGAGGACCCGCTGGTGCGGGTGATCAGCGAGCGCCAGTACCGGGACCTGCGGGAGGCGATGCTGGAGGGCAGCGGGTCGGCGGTGTGGCGGCGGGCGGTGCTGGCGCTGGCGGGCGACCTGGTGGACGTGGTGGAGGAGGCCGAGCGGGTGCTGGCCACCGCTCCCCCGGCGCCGTCCGCCGACGAGGACCCGCTGCTGGGCGCGTTCCGCGAGCGGCACCGGGCGGTGGGGGCGCTGCTGGCGGAGGTGCGCGCGGCGCTGTCGGACGAGCTGGTGGCCGTCGAGCGGGCCTCGGTGCGCCCGCCGGTGGAGGCGCAGCGGACGGCGCTGGGCGTGGCCGCCGCGCTGCGGGTGCTCGGGGAGCGGTTCAGCGACGGGTGCCGGGACTACGAGGCCGCGGTGGCCGGGGCGCTGGCCCCGGAGCGGCGCGCGGGCGCGGCGGGGCTGGCCGACGAGGTGGCGGCGCTGTGGGCGGACGAGCGGGCGGTCTCGGACCTGCTCGACCGCTTCCGCCCGCTGGAGGAGAAGTACGCGCCGCTGCGGCACACGCTGCGGACGCTGCGGCGCGGGTGCAAGTCGTTGCAGACGGCGCTGCTGCTGGTGGAGCGCGGGTCCGGCTGAGCGGGGCCCTGGTCGGGCCGGGGGAAGAACCGGCCCCGCCGCGTGCGCCGCGAGGCGGGGCCGGAGTCCGGCGGCGCCGGGGGTCGTGGGGGGGGGGGGGGGGGGGGGGGGCGCCCCCCCCCCCCCCCCCCCCCCCCCCCCCGGCCGCCCGCGGG
>NZ_JBQGCX010001082.1:0-16065 GCF_052038725.1 Actinosynnema sp. | reverse complement strand
TCCGCGATGTCCGCCGCCATCTCGTTGAACGCGACCGCGAGCTGCCCCACCTCGTCCCGCCCGGTCGCCCGCACGCGGCGGCTGTAGTCGCCGCGCCGCATCGCACCGACGGCCCAGGTCATCTCGCGCAGCGGGCGGGTCATGCCGTGGCCGACGACCTGCGAGATGACCAGCGCGATGCCGAGCGCCCCGAAGGTGGTGGTCGGCGCGAGCCATCCGATGCGGATGCGGAAGAACGTGAAAGCGGCGGCCCAGGACACCAGCACCACGGCGGCGATCTTCAACTTGATCGACCGCATCGGGTCGAGCGGTCGCGGCACCCGGTCCAGCAGCGCCCGAGCCCGCTCCCGCCGGGTCACCGGGGCACCTCCAGCGCGTAGCCGACGCTGTGCACGGTCCGGATGAGGTCGCCGCCGAGCTTGCGGCGCAACGCCTTGACGTGGCTGTCGACGGTCCGCGTGCCGGTCCCGTCCGGCCAGTCCCACACCTCGCTCAGCAGCCGCTCCCGCGACTGCACCGCGCGGGGCCGCTCGGCGAGGTGCACGAGCAGCTGGAACTCGGTGGGCGTCAGGTGCACCTCGCGGCCACCCCTGAGCACCCGCCGCTCCCCGAGGTCCACCTCGACGTCCCCGAGCACGATCCGCTCGCTCAGCGCCGCCCGCTCCCGGTCGACGCGCCGGAGCAGGGCGTGCACGCGGGCGGCGAGCTCGCGCAGCGAGAAGGGCTTGGTGAGGTAGTCGTCGGCCCCGACGGCGAGCCCGACGAGCAGGTCCGTCTCCTCACCGCGAGCCGTCAGCATGAGCACCGGCACCGCCCGCCGCGCCTGAACCCGACGGCACACCTCCAGCCCGTCGAAGCCGGGGAGCATGACGTCGAGCACGACGAGATCGACCCCCTCACCCAGCGCCCGCTCCACCCCGGAGGGCCCGTCGTGCGCGACGAGAACCTCGAACCCCTCGGCCCGCAGGCGAGCGGCGACCGAGTCGGCGATGGTCGGGTCGTCCTCGACGACCAGCACCCTGCGCGTCATGGGGGCGACTCTAGGGGCGGGGTGTGGAGGGGGGTGGGGGGAGTTGTGAAGGTTCTGTGGAGGGGGTTAGGCCTGCCGGGTCTGGCGGACGGGAACGGAAACGGATTCGCGGACCGGTGAGGTCGAGGACGCGCGAAGCGCCTTCGCCCCCACCGGTCCGCCGGGGCCTAACTCGCCACATTCCAGTGGGCGACGTACTTCGCCGACTCTGCGACGAGGACGCCGTCCAGATCGGCCCTGTTGGCGTTGGCGCGCAACTTGAACGCCTTGCCCCTGCGGGTGTCCAGCACCACCGGTGTCGCCCCCGGCAGAACCTCGGACATCACGTGCTCCATGATGCGGAGCATCAGATCCGTCGAGTCCTGGGTGAGCACGGGTGCCTTCACGTAGGGCAGGACGAGTCGCCTCTCACCCTTGGTCGATATCAGACCGATCAAGTGCCGGAACGTGATGGTCAGGTCGTTGATGGTCCAGGTCGTGTTCATGGCGGACACGCCCGTGCAATCCGCTTCGGAGAACCAGGTGATGAACCCCTGAGCGATTTCCCCGTAGTGGGAACCAGAAGCGCTGGCGCCTTGTCGACTGCCTTGTCGAGCACTCTTCGAGGGTCGGCGGAATCAACCGATTGCTTCATCGCAATCTTGATCGACTCGTAGGTGAAGTGCCCCTGGCTCGAGAGGTCGCTGTACATCCTGCGCTGTTCCTTGACGATCTTGGCGCATCCCTTGGGTGTGCTCATGGCGTAGTCCAGAAAGGACAAAGCGCCGATCTTCGGCTTCTCCAACTGGTGTATCACCATCCCTTGGTAGGCGACGCACCAGCCCGTTCGAGCGAATCGGGTCATTCCCCCTGTCGTGGGGACTTGAACGCTGTACAGTGTGAGGTGACCAACCTGTGCTGTAGAGCGTTGGCGTGTCGCGATGTGCAATCGCCTTGATTTTTTGAGTTCCACAAAAGGCTGGCCAAACCTTTACCTTGGGGTGGCGTTGGCCTTTTGTTTTTGAAACCATAGTTAAGATCGTCGGTGTCTGGCGAGACTCTCCTTTCAAGGTTCGCCCTGTCCGACCTGACGGGTTTAGTCTGAAGTGGACATGCGCTTCGCGCAAGCTATTCATGTTTGTTGCGTTCCAACACGTTCCAGTCCGGTCCGATCGCGAGTGTCACGGGTTGTGCACTCTTTGTGTCCGTCGACGTTCTGGCCTGCGTTTTTAGTTTTGTGGAGTGCTTCCATTGGTGGAGTGCTCAGCGTCCTGTTGGTCGCGAGGTGGCGAAACTTCACCCCTATGGGGTAAGGCGAGCGGTAAGATCAATATCGGGGGTGTCCGCTGCGCCGCAGTTGAGGGGGTGCTTCTCCCCGGTGGATCACCAGGTTCACCCACCTCGACGGGAACACCTGGAACGAGAACCTGAACACGAGTTCGACGTCCGGTCTCGCGTTTCGTCGTCCGGTGAGCCATCCCCGATCCTGGACCGCTTACCCGATGCGCGTTGTGTCGACCACGGGTGCGATGTGGTGGGCGACCTCCGGGATCTTCGCTGGCACCCGCCCCCGACCGGGCTACGCTGCACCCGTGGCCGAGGGTGCTGTGCTGGAAGCCGTGCTCGAGCGGATCACCTTCGCGAACGAGGAGACCGGGTACACCGTCGCCCGCGTGGACGCCGGGCGTGGCGCCGACCTGATCACCGTCGTCGGGGCCCTCCTCGGCGCGCAGCCCGGTGAGTCCATCCGGATGCGCGGGCGCTGGGGTTCGCACCCGCAGTACGGCAAGCAGTTCCACGTCGACGACTACACCACCGTCCTCCCCGCCACCATCCAGGGAATCCGCCGCTACCTCGGCTCCGGCCTGATCAAGGGCATCGGCCCCGTGCTCGCCGACCGGATCGTCACGCACTTCGGGGTGGACGCGCTCGACGTCATCGAGCAGCACCCCGAGCGCCTCATCGAGGTGCCCAAGCTCGGGCCCAAGCGGACGAGGATGATCGCCGCCGCGTGGGAGGAGCAGAAGGCCATCAAGGAGGTCATGGTCTTCCTCCAGGGTGTCGGGGTCTCGACCTCCCTCGCGGTGCGCGTCTACAAGCAGTACGCCGACCGCTCGATCGACGTCGTCCGCGAGGAGCCCTACCGGCTCGCCACCGACGTGTGGGGCATCGGGTTCCGCACCGCCGACGTCATCGCCAAGGCCGTCGGCATCCCGCACGACAGCCCCCAGCGCATCAAGGCGGGCCTCCAGTTCACGCTCTCCGAGGCCACCGGCAGCGGCAACTGCTTCCTGCCCGAGAACGAGCTCATCGGCGACGCCATCCGCATCCTCCAGGTCGACGCGGGCCTGGTCATCGACTGCCTCGCCGAGCTCGTCGACGAGGAGGGGGTGGTACGGGAGGTCCAGCCGGACGGTGAGGCCGCCGTCTACCTGATCCCCTTCCACCGCGCCGAGGTCTCACTCGCCACCCAGCTGCGCCGACTGCTCGCCGCCGACGGCGACCGCCTCCCCGCGTTCGCCTCCGTGGACTGGACCAAGGCCTTCCGCTGGCTCGGCGCCGAGCTGGAGGGCAAGCAGGAAGCCGCCGTGCGCCTCGCGCTCACCAACAAGGTCGCCGTGCTCACCGGCGGACCCGGCTGCGGCAAGAGCTTCACCGTGCGCTCGATCGTCCGGCTCGCCCTGGCCAAGGGCGCGAAGGTCGTGCTCGCCGCCCCCACGGGGCGCGCCGCGAAGCGGCTGGCCGAGCTGACCGGCCACGGGGCGTCCACCGTGCACCGCCTGCTGGAGCTCAAGCCCGGCGGTGACGCCGCCTACGACCGCGACCGGCCGCTCGACGCGGACCTGGTCGTCGTGGACGAGGCGTCCATGCTGGACCTGCTGCTCGCCAACAAGCTCGTCAAGGCCGTCCCTCCCGGCGCGCACCTGCTGCTGGTCGGCGACGTCGACCAGCTGCCCTCGGTGGGCGCGGGCGAGGTGCTGCGGGACGTGCTGGCCACCGGCAGCCCGGTGCCGAACGTGCGCCTCACGCACGTGTTCCGCCAGGCCCAGCAGTCCGGCGTGGTCACCAACGCGCACCGCATCAACGCGGGCGAACCCCCGGTGGTGCGGGGGATGGCGGACTTCTTCCTGTTCCCGGTCGAGGACGCCGAGGAGGCGGCCGAGCTGACCGTGGACGTGGTCGCGCGCCGCATCCCGCGCAAGTTCGGCCTGGACCCGCGCAAGGACGTGCAGGTCCTCGCCCCCATGCACCGGGGCGCGGCGGGCGCGGGCGGGCTCAACGCCGTGCTGCAGGAGGCGCTGACCCCCGCGCGCGATGGCCTGCCGGAGCGCAGGTTCGGCGGGCGGGTGTTCCGGGTCGGGGACAAGGTCACCCAGATCCGCAACAACTACGACAAGGGCGCGAACGGGGTCTTCAACGGCACGCTCGGGGTGGTCACCGGGATCGACCCGGTGGAGCAGAGGGTGACGGTCCGGACCGATGAGGACGAGGACGTGGATTATGAGTTCGGCGAGCTGGACGAGTTGACCCACGCCTACGCCATGACGATTCACCGTTCACAGGGCAGTGAGTACCCGTGCGTGGTCATCCCAATCACGACCAGCGCCTGGATGATGCTCCAGCGGAACCTGCTGTACACGGCGGTGACCCGCGCGAAGAAGCTCGTGGTGCTGGTCGGCTCGCGCAAGGCGATCGGGCAGGCGGTGCGCACGGTGGGCGCGGGGCGCCGCCACACCGCGCTCGACCACCGGCTCACCGGCGCGCTCTGATCACGCACCGCGACCGCCGGAGCCGGGCCGCCGAAGCTGGGCCACCGAAGCCGGGCCGCCGGAACCGCGCCGCCGGAGCCAGGCCACCGGAGCCGGGCCGCCGAAGCCGGGCCGCCGGAGCCGCGCCACCGGAACCGCGACCGCCACAACCCCGAGCCCCGCAACGCGGAGCGGCCCCCACCGGCACGGGAGTCCGGTGGGGGCCGCTCGGTCACGCGGTCGCGACTACTTCAGGCCGTTGCTGATCGCGGTGATCAGCTCGCCGTTGGCGGTGTCGCCGTCCAGCGCCCAGAAGAACGCGCCGCCCAGGCCCTGGCCCTTGGCGTAGCTCATCTTCCCGCCGATGGTGGCCGGGGTGTCGTAGCTCCACCACTGGTTGCCGCAGTACGCGTAGGCGGTGCCGCCCACGGTCCCGGTGGCCGGGCACCTGGTCTTCAGGACCTTGTAGTCCTCGATGCCCTGCTCGTAGGTGCCGGGGGCCGGGCCGGTCGCGCTGCCGCCGGGGGCGGCCTGCGTGACGCCCGCCCAGCCGCGGCCGTAGAACCCGATGCCCAGCAGCAGCTTCGACGACGGGACGCCCTTCGCCTTCAGCTTCTTGATCGCGGCGTCCGAGTGGAAGTCCGCGGTCGGGATGCCCGCGTAGCCGGTGAGCGGCGAGTGCGGGGCCGTCGGGCCGGTCGGGGCGAACGCGCCGAAGTAGTCGTAGGTCATGACGTTGTACCAGTCGAGGTACTGCGCCGCGCCCGCGTAGTCCGCCGCGTCGATCTTGCCGCCGCTGGTGCCGTCCGCCGTGATCGCGGCCGTCACCAGGTTGTTCGGGCCGAACTTGGCGCGCAGCGCCTGGGACAGGTTCTTGAACGCGGCGAAACCGCTGCTGTCGCAGGACAGGCCGCAGGCGTTCGGGTACTCCCAGTCGATGTCGATGCCGTCGAAGACGTCGGCCCACTTGGAGTTCTCGACCAGGTTGTAGCAGGACTCGGCGAACGCGGCCGGGTTCTGCGCGGCCTGGCCGAAGCCGCCGGACCAGGTCCAGCCGCCGAACGACCACAGCACCTTGATGTGCGGGTAGGCCTTCTTCAGCTTGCGCAGCTGGTTGAAGTTGCCGCGCAGCGAGCCGTCCCAGGTGTCGGCCACGCCGTCGACGCTCTCCGCCGCGGTGAAGGCCTTCTCGGTGGCGGCGTCGCCGTCGCCCATGACGCACTGGCCGTTGGTCACGTTGCCGAACGCGTAGTTGATGTGCGTCAGCTTCGCGGCCGAGCCGCTGGTCACGATGTTCTTCACGTAGTACTTGCGGGCGTAGATGCCCCAGTCCGTGAAGTAGCCCAGGTTCTTGGCGCCGCCGGGCTGGGGCGGGTTCGACGTGGTCGTCGTCGGACCGGTGGTGGTGGTCGTCGTCGACGTGGTCGTCGTGGTGGTCGGGTTGGTCCCGCCCGCGTCGCAGGACGCGCCGTTCAGCTTGCAGTTCGTGGGACCGGTGTAGGTGCCGGTGTACGAGACGTTGAAGCCGAAGCTGGCCGTGCCGCCCGCCGGGAGCGCCCCGTTCCAGGTGCCCTTGACGGTGGTGCGCTGACCGCTGGTGGTGTGGCTGCCGTCCCACAGCGAGGTGACGCGGTGGTTGGCGGGCAGGTCGAACTCGACCGTCCAGGAGGAGAGCGCGCTCGTGCTGCCGTTCTTGATCGTGTACTTGCCCTCGTAGCCGGTGCCCCAGTCGCTGCCCTTGGTGAAGGTGGCGGAGACGCCGCCCGCACCACTGGCCGAGGGGACGACCAGGAGGCCGACACCCAGGGCGGCGACGGCCGTGAACAAGGCCGTGAGATGCCATCTGGTCTTCGACATGTGTTCCTCGCAGGGAAACTCGTTGCAGGGTGAGGCAAACATGTGGTTCAGACCACTTACCGGTCAAGGTCTAGACCACTTCATCACTCCAAAGGACTAGTGGTACTCCGGGAGGGCGGGCCGTGGGAACCCCTGACAACACCTCGGGGTCGGCTCAGACCCAGGGGGGAGGGCGAGGTCATCCCGCGGGGAGACGACGCGGGGCGGTCCCCACCAGCAGGATCGGCGGCAGTTCCGTGGTGACGGCACGGACCCGACGAACCGGAGGACGCGTTGAGGCTCACGAGGGGGACCGCGCTCGTCGCGGCGGCTTCGCTGGCACTGGTGGGGGTCGCGGGGACGGCGACGGCCGCGCCGTCCGCGGTCGAGGGCGCGGCGGGGGAGCGCATCGACCGGGCCGCGGTGCAGAAGGCGCTGGACGAGGTGGCCGCGCTGGGCGCGCAGGGCGTCCAGGTGCGGCTGACCGACGGGCGGCAGCAGCTCACCGCGCGGGCGGGCGCCGCCGAGCGCGGCTCGTCCCGGCCCGTCCCGCTGAACGGGCGGTACCGGATCGGGAGCATCACCAAGACGTTCGTCTCGGTCGTGGTGCTCCAGCTGGTCGGCGAGGGCAAGGCCGAGCTCGACCAGCCGATCTCCCGCCACCTGCCCGGACTGCTGCCCGACGGCGACCGGATCACCGTCCGGATGCTGCTCCAGCACACCAGCGGGCTCCACGACTACACCGCCGACCTGTTCGCGGACCTCACCGACTTCGAGACGCTGCGCTGGCGCACCTGGCAGCCGTCGGAGCTGATCGCGCTCTCCACCGCCGAGCCGCTCGACTTCGAGCCCGGCAGCCGGTGGAGCTACTCCAACACCAACTACGTCGTCCTCGGCGAGCTGATCGCGAAGCTCACCGGCAGGCCGTACGGCGACGCCGTGGAGCGCCGCGTCCTCAAGCCGCTGGGGCTGCGCGACACCAGCGTGCCCGGCACGCGGGTGGACGTCCCCGGCCCGCACGCCCACGGGTACCTGCGGTACGCGCCTGGGAAGTTCACCGACGCCACCAGGCTCAACCCGTCCATGGCCCACGCGGCGGGCGAGATGATCTCCACGACGGCGGACACCGACCGGTTCGTCGAGGCGCTGCTGGGCGGGGAGCTGCTCAAGCCCGCGCTGCTGGCCGAGATGCTCAGGACCAGCGAGCTGAGCCCGGACTACGGCCTGGGCGTCGAGCGGGTGGACGTGCCCTGCGGGAAGGTCGCCCACGGCCACAGCGGCGGCATCCCCGGCTACAGCTCGCTGGTGATCAGCACCGACGACACCCGCCAGCGGCTGGAGCTGTCCGTCACCACCGGCCCGGACCTGCGGGAGCAGCCGAGCGAGGCGCTGCACGCGCTGCTCACCGAGGTGTTCTGCTGATCCCCTGATCCCGCCGAGCCCCCTCGCGCCACCGGGGCGACCGCCGTCCAGCCCGGCGGCGCGAGGGGCGTCGACCGGGCGGTGGTCCACGCGGACCGCCGCCCGGTCCGGCGTCTGGTCCGGCGTCCGCCCGGCATCCCCCCGCGGCGTCCGGCGCGGCTCTCGGGCGGCTGCCGTGCGGGATGCCGAATCCCCGTCCGGAGCAATCCCTCAACCCTAAAACAACACCATGGCGTAACTACCGAGCGTGCCAGAATGACCACGTGCCGAACTTGCGCTTCCTGCGCGGCTACAACGACGCGGTCGTGCTGGGACTGGCCAGGTCCGGCGCGGTGACCAGGGTCGAGCTGGCCGAGCGCAGCGGGCTCACCCCGCAGGCCGTCTCCAAGATCGTCAACCGGCTCATCGACGACGGCCTCCTGCTGGAGTCCGGCACCCGCAACGTCGGCGTCGGCAAGCCCCGCACCCTCCTCAAGCTCGCCGCCGACCGCAGGCTCGCCCTCGGCGCCCAGGTCGAGCGGGACGAGCTGCGGGTCGTGCTCGCCGACCTCGCGGGCGACGTGGTCGGCCGCGCCGTCGCCCCGCTGCCGCCCGAGTTCGGGCCCGACGCGTTCGTCGCCGAGCTGGCCGCGCTCGCCGACCGGCTGCGCACCCCCGACGTGGAGGAGCGCCTGCTGGGACTGGGGATCGGGTTCGTCGGGCCGCTCGACCACCGCACCGGCACCGTGCTCGACCCGAACGGGCTGGCCGGGTGGACCGAGGTGCCGCTGCGCGACCTGGCCGAGAAGCGCCTCGGGCTGCCGGTGGTGGTGGACAAGGACACCAACGCGGCGATCGTGGCCGAGTCCTGGCGGCGCGGCGAGGAGCTGCGCGACGCGGTGCTGGTGTGGGTCGGCACCGGGCTCGGCGCGGGGCTGCTGCTCGACGGGCGGGTGCACCGGGGCGCGCGGACCAACGCGGGCGAGTTCGGGCACACCTCGATCCAGCTGGACGGGCCGCCGTGCGTGTGCGGGCGGGCCGGGTGCGCCGAGGCGGTGCACAACGCGGCGGCCACGCGCGGTGACCTCGGGGCGGCCACCACGGCGGTCGGGGTGGCGGTCGCCGGGCTCGTGCAGGTGCTCGACGTGGAGCGCGTGGTGCTCGCCGGGCGCGCCGTCCTCGCCCAGCCCGAAGCGTATGCGGAGGGTGTTCGTTACCACCTGCCGAAACACGATTGGCTGGTCGTCGATGTCGAAGTGACCCCGTTGGGTGACGACTTGGTTGCTGCGGGTGCCGCGATGCTGGTTCTGAGCGAGTTCTACGGACGTCCGCGCTGACTCGCCGCACGTCCGCGCGGCGGCGGGTGATTCACTGTGCGGCATGTATGCGCTCCGCTACGCCGTCGGCACCGACACCGGTCAGCGCCGTGAGGCCAACGAAGACTCGGTGCACTGCGGCGAGCGCCTGTTCGCCGTCGCGGACGGCATGGGCGGCCACGCCTTCGGCGAGGTGGCCAGTTCGATCGCGGTCGCGGTGCTCGCCGACGTGGACGTCGACGCCGACGACCCGCTGACCGAGCTGGCGGCGGCCACCCGCGAGATCGCGGTGCGGCTGACCGACCTGGCCGAGGAGAACTTCGACATGCGCGGCATGGGGACCACCCTCACCGCGCTGCTGTGGGACGGCGAGGAGAAGCGCTTCGCGGTGTGCCACATCGGCGACTCGCGCGCCTACCTGTCGCGCGGCGGGGAGCTGACCCAGATCACCAGGGACCACACCGTGGTGCAGGCGATGGTCGACGACGGCCGCATGGCCGCCGAGCAGGCCGCCGCCCACCCCGGCCGGTCCATGCTGATGCGGGCCCGGCAGGCGGGGAGCGCGCACGACGCCGACCTGTTCTTCCACGAGGTCCAGCCCGGCGACCGCTACCTGATCTGCTCGGACGGCCTGAGCGACGTGGTCGCCGCCGGGGAGATCGGCAGGCTGCTGACGGCGGACGAGGACCGGGACGCGGTCATCGCCTCGCTGATCGCCGCCGCGAACGGCGAGGGCGGGCCGGACAACATCACCTGCATCGTGGTGGACGTCGAGGGCGCGTAGCCCGCGCTAGCGGCGACCCCGCCCGGCGGCCCCCGAGGTCGCGCGCGGGTCGCCGGGGCGCGCCCCGACCACCCCGAGATCCAACCCGAACAGGTCGAACAGGGCACTTTCACCGGTGCGGGTGACCTGGAGCGCCCGGCCGCTGCCGACCGGGCGGACCCAGTCGCGCTCGCGCAGGTGCGCGCACAACCAGACGCCCGCCGAGCCCGCGAGGTGGTCGCGCCGCTCGGTCCAGTCCAGGCAGGCCCTGGCGGCGGGGCGGTCGCGCGGCAGCACGGCGCCCAGGCCGGCGAGCCAGGCGTCGCCCTCGGCGGTGAGGACGAGCGCGCCGGGCGAGGTGGTGGGACCGCCGTCGCCGGGGCCCGCGTCCAGCAGCCCGGCGGCGACCATGGAGTCGGTGATGGCGACGCCGAGCGCCCCCGCGAGGTGGTCGTAGCAGGTCCGGGCGCGGGCGAGCGCCGCCGAGGCGACCGAGGCCCGCAACCCGCCGGTCGGCCGCGCGGGACCGGCGTGCGCGAGCAGCGCCTCCAGGAGCCCGGCGACGGACGGGTCGGCGAGCCGCAGGTACCGCCACCGCCCCTGCCGCCGCTCGACCAGCAACCCGCCGGACACCAGCCGCGCCAGGTGCTCGCTCGCGGTGGACGCCGAGACCCCGGCCGCCCGCGCCAGCTCCCCGGCCGTCCACGCCCGCCCGTCGAGCAGCGCGAGGCACATGGCGGCCCGACTCCGATCCGCGACCAACCCGGCCAGCGCCGCGACCCGCTCCGCGCTCATCCCGCCCCCCACTCCCACCACCCGCACCGGCGCCTGCGCCGACCGCCCCGCCTCGATCCCCGGCCCGGTCCCGATCCTCCGGTCCGCTGACCAGGTCTTTCGCATCCCCCACCCGCGGGGTGTGGCGCATCCCGCACTTTCGCCGCCCACCCCGCCCCGGCCGTCCCCACCCCGCCCGGCCGTCACCGGCCGCCCCCTCACCGCCCGCCGCGCATCCCGTCGATCGCCAGGTCCAGCAGCCGCTCGGCCTGCCCGTCGTCCCCGCGCGGCTCGGTCACCAGCGAGATCCCGTTCACCATCGCCAGCACGTCCTCGCCCCGCACCCCGTCCCGCACCGCCCCCGCCTCGTGGGCCCGCCGCAGCAACCCCTCCAGCGCCGCGGTGATCCGCCCGCCGCAGCCGTCCTGCCGCCCGCAGTCCTCGGGTTCGGGCAGCAGCGCGGCGACCAGCCCCCGGCTCGTGGACGCGTGCTCCACGAAGTCCCGCAGCCACGCGAGCAGCGCGTCCCCCGGCGCGAGCCCGGCCGCGTGCTCGTCGGCCCGCGCGCACAGCGCCTCCAGCCGGTCGCGGAACACCGACTCCAGGAGCGCCTGCCTGCCGGGGAAGTGCCGGTGCAGCGTCGCCGACCCGACGCCGGCCCGCCGCGCGATCTCCTCCAGCGACGCCCCCGCCCCGTCCCGCCGGAAGACCTCCTGCGCGGCGGCCACGATCCGGTCCACGTTCCGCTGCGCGTCGGCCCGCAGCCGCCGCCCGCCGACCTCGGCCACGGACCACCTCCGACCCCACGAAGTGGAGGACCTCCCCACTTCTGCGCCACGGTACCGGACACCAAGTGGGGTGCCACCCCGCTTAAGTCGACCAGGAGTCCCCGTGCGCGCCGCCCGGTACCACCGCTTCGGTCCCCCCGACGTCCTGCGGGTCGAGGACGTCCCCGACCCCGAGCCCGGCCCCGGCGAGGTCCTCGTCCGGGTCCGCGCCGCCAGCGTCGAGGGCGGTGAGCAGTCCTTCCGCTCCGGCAAGCTGCGCCTGCTCGCCCGAGGCCCCTTCCCGAGGGGCGTCGGCACCGGGTTCAGCGGCCACGTCGCCGCGCTCGGCGCGGGCGTGCGCGGCAGGCGCGTCGGCGACCCGGTGTGGGGGCTCGTCCCGCACCTGACCACGGGCTCGGCCGCCGAGCTGGTCGTCGTGCCGCAGGACCGGATCGCCCGCGCCCCCGGCAACCTCGACCTCCTCGCCGCCGCCGCGCTCCCGGTCTCCGGCACCACGGCCATCACCGCCCTGCGCCACGAGGCCCGCCTGGTCGCGGGCGAGCGGCTGCTCGTGCGCGGGGCCGCCGCCGAGTCCGGCGCGCTGCGACCGGACGTGGACACCGTGTTCGCCCTGGCCGACGTCGCCGACGCGCACCGCGCGCTCGAAGCGGGCGGCGTCCGGGGCAAGCACCTGGTGGAGGTCCAGCCCTGACGGAGCCCACTTCGGCGCGCGCCGAACCGTCCCGCCCCTACCGTCGCGGCATGGACCTGGACCTCCCCGTGCCCCCGGTGCCGCCCGCGACCAGCGGCGTCGCCTGGCTGCGGGCCACCGTCGCCCGCTTCAGCGAAGGCGAGGCGCACACCCGCCGCAGGGCGCTGGCCGAGCGGCTCCTGGCCGCGATCCCGCCGGAGTCCCTGCGCAGGCCCGGCGACCACGTGGCCACCCTCGCCGAAGCCCTCGGCGCGCCCCGCGCGATCGCCCGCGACGTGCGCCTCACCGCCTCCGCCTACCACCCGCACCTGCCCCCGTCCCCGGCCGCCGACGCCGCGGTGGCCCGCCTGGTGGCCGCCTTCGGCAACCGCTGGGACGAGCCCACCGCCGCCCGGATCGGCCTGCTGGTCCAGGCCACCACCGCCACCGACGCGCTGATCGCGGGCGCCACCCCCGCGGTGCCCGCGACCAGGCGGGTCCGGGACGGGCAGGTCGTGGAGGTGCCCCTGGCCGAGCACCCGTTCGGCGCGGGCCGCCACGCCTGCCCAGGGCGGGCGCACGCGCTGGCCGCGGCCGAGGGCGCGCGGGCGTTCCACCGCCTGCACCACGCCGACACCCCGCTGCTGCTGCCGAACGCCTGGGACTCGGCCTCCGCCACCGCGCTGGCCGAGGCCGGGTTCGCGGCGGTCGGCACCACCAGCCTCGGCGTCGCGGCGGCGGCCGGACTCCCCGCCGCCGAGGGCCGCGCCAAGGCCGAGACCCTCGCGCTGGCCGCGCGGATCACCCACCTGCCGGTCCCGGTCACCGTCGACGTGGAGGCCGGGTTCGGCGCCGACCCCGCCGACCTCGCCGCCGAGCTGCACGCCCTGGGCGTCGCGGGCGTCAACGTCGAGGACGGCCGGGGCGACCACCTCGCCGACCCCGCCGAGCAGGCCGACCTGATCCGCCGCGCCAAGGCCGCCGCCCCGGCGCTGTTCGTCAACGCGCGGGTCGACTGCCACTGGCTCGGGATCGACCGCGCCTCGGCCCTGGACCGCGCCCTGCGCTACGCCGACGCGGGCGCGGACGGCGTGTTCCTGCCGGGCCTCGCCGACCCCGCCGGGATCGAGCGCGCCGTCGCCGCCCTGCCCGTGCCGCTGAACCTGCTGGCGCAGCTGGACTTCCGCACCCTGGCCGACCTCGGCGTCAAGCGGGTCAGCACCGGGTCGCTGCTGTTCCGCGCCGCGCTGGGCGCGGCCGTCGCGACCGCCGAGGCGTTCCGCGACGGCCTGCCCACCCCGGAGGTCCCGTCGTACGAGCGGGTGCAGGCGCTGGCTCAGCGCGGGTAGACCTCCCGCGCCCAGGTGGCGAACGACCGGGCGGGCCGCCCCAGCACCTCGGCGACCGTCCCGGTCACCACCTCGTTGCCGCCGCCGCGCACCAGCTCGACCCCCTCGGCGAGCACCCGCGCGCTCGCCTCCGGCAGCCCGGCCACCAGCTGCTCCAGCGGAACGTCCGCGGTGGACCAGTTCCGGCCGGTGATCCCGTTCAGCACCGCCACCTGCTCGGGCACGCTCAGCACCTCCGGCCCGGTCAGCACCAGCTCGCCCGAGCACTGCCCGAGCAGCGCGGCCACCGCCACCTCGGCCACGTCGCGCGGGTCGACCACCCCGGACCCGCCGTCCCCGAACGGGTTCGGCACCGGGTCGCCGCCCCAGCGCAGGGCGTTGGAGGCGAACGCGCTCGGCTTGAGCACCGCCCACTCCGGCCGCTCCCGCACCAGCGCCTCCGTCGGCAGGTGCGGTCGGGCAGGCCCCACCCGGCCGATCGCGGACAGCTTCACCACCCGCCGCACGTGCGGGGCCGCCGCCAGCACCGCCCGGTCGTGGACGGGCACGTCCGGGCCGCCCGGCGACACCAGCAGCAGCGCGTCCACCCCCTCGGCCGCCGCGCGCAGCGACGCCGGGTCGCCGTAGTCGACGGGGAACGCCGAGGTGCGGGACGCGGCGCGGTGCGGAACGCCGCGCTCGGACAGCAGCCGGGACACCGCGCCGCCGATGGTGCCCGAGGCACCGGTGATCAGGATCATGCGGCCCAGCCTGGCCGGGCGACCGGTGCGGAATCTTGGAGAAATCGGCGCTGTTGCCCACGGACATGCGCCCGCTGGTCGACTCGCACGACGTGATCACCCTCCGGCCGGGCACCGGCGTCCTCCTCCCGGACCCGGCGGTCACCGTGGTGCTGTGCACGGTCACCCGCGAGCCGTTCGTGCTCGGCCCCCGCACCACCGCCACCTACTTCGCGGGCGGCTCCGCCGTCCGGCACCTGCTGCGGCTGGCCCCCGCGGCGGCCGCCGTCCTCGGCCTCCCGGCGGCCGACCTGGTGGACGGCTCGGCCCCGCTGCGCGCGCTGTGGGGCGACACCGCCGCGGACGCCGTCGCCGCCGACCCCGAGGCGTTCGCCGCGCTGGCCCACGAGCGCGGGGCGGTCCGCCCCGAACCCCGGCACGCCGCGCTGGTGACCGCCGCGACGGCCCAGCTGCGCCACCGCACCGTCGCGGACGCGGCGAGGGCGCTGCACCTGGGGGAGCGGCGCCTGCGGGAGGTGTTCACCGCGGCGACCGGCCTGCCGCCCAAGCGGTACGCGGTGCTCGACCGGGTCCGCCGGGCGGCGCTGGACCGGGGCGGCGACCGCACCTGGGCCGCGCGGGCCGCCGACCTCGGCTACCACGACCAGGCGCACCTGGCCGCCGACTTCCGCGCGGTCTTCCGCATCCCGCCCAGCGCCTTCGCGGCGGCCAGGTTCCCCGAACCGACCACCTGCCGCCCACCCGCCGACCCGCGCTGACCGGCCACGACGGGCGCTCGGGAAGAACGTCCGAAAAAATCCCCGGCACGTGTCGATCCGGGCCCCACCCCGATCGTCGCCGTGGTGAGGAGACCGGGAGGGACCCGGTCGAGACCGCAGGGGAGTCCCAGATGCGCTTCATGGTCCTGGTCAAGGCCACCGCCGACAGCGAAGCGGGCGTCATGCCCACCCCGGAGGAGCTGACCGCGATGGGCGCCTTCAACGAGGAGCTGGTCAAGGCGGGCATCCTGCTCGCGGGCGAGGGCCTGCACCCCAGCTCGAACGCCGTGCGGGTCAAGTTCTCCGGCGACGGCACCACCGTCGTGGACGGCCCGTTCGCGGAGACCAAGGAGCTGCTCGCCGGCTTCTGGATCCTGGAGCTGCCCAGCTGGGACGAGGTCGTGGCGTGGGTCAGGCGCGTCCCGAACGTGACCGGCGCCGAGTCCGAGCTGGAGATCCGCCAGATCTTCAGCGACGAGGACTTCGCCTACGCGGGCGAGGAGATCGTGGCCAAGGAGAAGGAGCTGCGCGCCCGCGCCGAGAACAACGGCTGAGCGCCGCGCGGACGGGCCCGACCGGTCGTGAACCCCGGTCCGGCCCGTCCGGCGGGCCTCCGGCCGGGAGCCGCCGGTTACCCTCTCCGGGTGAGCGATCCCGCCGCCCGCCGCGCCGTCGAGGCGGTCTGGCGGATCGAGGCGTCCCGGCTCATCGCCGCCCTGGCGGCCTTCACCCGCGACCTCGGGCTCGCCGAGGAGCTCGCCCAGGACGCCCTGGTCGCCGCGCTGGAGCGGTGGCCGTCCACCGGCATCCCGGACAACCCCGGAGCCTGGCTGACCGCGGTCGCCAAGCGCCGCGCGATCGACGGCTGGCGCCGCCGCGAGCGCTACGACGAGCGGCTCGCCGCGATCGCGC
>NZ_JBQGCX010001081.1:0-1670 GCF_052038725.1 Actinosynnema sp. | reverse complement strand
CGTTCGCCGACGGGCTGCAGGTCCAGCGGGTGCTCGACGCGGTCGAGCGGAGCTCCGCCGCCTCCTCCGCCTGGCAGGCGGTCTGAGACCCCCGGGCCGCCCGCCGGGGCAACGGCGGGCGGTCCGGGTCACCACATCCGTCCCTACGACCCGAGAGAGAAGACGTTTCAGCCAACCCCACCCTCAGGACAAAGAACGGACGATCGATGAGGATTGCACGTCACCGCCTGGATCCGCAGCCGGGGAGGCGTCGGGCACCCGCCCGGGCCGCTCTCGCCGGCCTGATCGGACTGGCCCTGCCGGCCGGTCTCGTCGTGGCCACGCCGGCCGCGGCCGCCACGACCCCCTCCCTCCCCACCACGACCTCCGTCGCCGCCGAGTCGCTCGGCGCGGCCACGGCCCTCGCCCCCCCTGCAGTCGGCGAGGGTCGTTTCGACGTCCTCGTGTTCTCCAAGACCGCGGGCTTCCGCCACGGCAGCATCCCCTCGGGCATCGCGGCCATCGAGCGGCTCGGCGAGGAGCACGACTTCAGCGTGACCTCGACCGAGGACGCGGCCATCTTCACCGAGGCCGGGCTCGCCCCGTTCGAGACCGTCGTCTTCCTGTCGACGACCGGTGACGTGCTCAACGACGCCCAGCAGACGGCGTTCGAGGCCTACATCGGCAACGGCGGCGGCTTCGCCGGCGTGCACTCCGCGTCCGACACCGAGTACGGCTGGGAGTTCTACGGCGACCTGGTCGGCGCGTACTTCACGAGCCACCCCCAGAACCAGACGGCGCGCGTCCTCGTCGAGGACCCGGCCCACCCCTCGACCGAGGGCCTCCCGCAGAGCTGGACGCGCTTCGACGAGTGGTACAACTTCGACCGCAACCCGCGCAACGACGTCCACGTCCTCGCCTCGCTGGACGAGACCAGCTACAACCCCGGCAACGGCGCCATGGGTGACGACCACCCGATCGCGTGGTGCCAGGAGATGCCCGACGGCGGGCGCAGCTGGTACACCGCGATGGGCCACACCAACGAGTCCTTCGTCGAGGCGGAGTTCCTCGACCACCTGCTCGGCGGCATCGAGACCACCGCGGGCGTCAGGGCGCACGACTGCGCCGCGACCGCCAGCAGCAGCTTCGAGAAGGTCGCGCTCGACGAGAACACCTCCAACCCGATGGAGCTGGAGGTGGCCGACGACGGCCGCGTCTTCTACATCGAGCGCAACGGCGAGGTCCGCGTCATCGAGCGCAACGGCCAGGTCCGCACGGTGCTGACCCTCAACGTCACGACCGTGCAGGAGTTCGGCCTCCTCGGCATCGCCCTGGACCCGGACTTCTCCGACAACGGCTGGGTGTACCTGTACTGGTCGCCCACCGGGTCCTCGGTCGACAAGGTCTCCCGCTTCACCATGGGCACCACGAGCATCGACCCCGCCAGCGAGCGGGTCGTGCTGGAGGTCCCGGTGCAGCGGGCGCAGTGCTGCCACGCCGGCGGCGCACTGGCCTTCGACACCCAGGGCAACCTGTTCATCGCCACCGGTGACAACGTCAACCCCTTCGAGTCGCAGGGCTACACGCCCATCGACGAGCGGCCCAACCGCGCCGCCTACGACGCGCAGGGCACCTCGGGCAACACCAACGACCTGCGGGGCAAGGTCCTGCGGATCACGCCCCAGGACGAC
>NZ_JBQGCX010001080.1:0-2254 GCF_052038725.1 Actinosynnema sp. | reverse complement strand
CGTCGATGAAGCGCTGGACGCCGGTATCGAACACCTCATATTCGTCACCGGCCGCTCCAATGCCGTTATCGAAGAATATTTAGACATCCAGGTCGAGTTGGAGCAGAAGCTGCTCCCGCCTGAGGACATGTATCTCGCGCTGAAGCAGGCCATCTCGCTCGGCCTGTTAGACGCGGTGGTGCAGGGCCTGTTCTGACCCGCCTCGCCTGCATATCGTTCCGGCATTATCCTGGTCAGCCGGAAAGGCGATTTCATGTACGAGAAGCGGGATTTCAGGTCGGCCGAGAGCCTCGAAGCCGAGGAGGGCAGGCGAGACGCGCTTGTGCCGTTCCTGGCGGGTCACGGATTCAGGGTGAGAGCCAACGGCGACCATCGCCGCACCCACGGCGCTTCGGCCGTGGAGCAGCTCATCCTTGCCGTCTCGCCGCAGGGTGAGGACATGCTCATGCGCGTCCGGCTCTGTTGGCTCCGGAAGGGGAAGAGCAGCAACGAGCACCTGTTCGCTGCCGCGCAGCTCTCGTCGAAGCTACGGAACGAGAGCCATGCGGAGACGCTTGCCCACCTGCGGAACCGTGACGCGCGGAGGGGAATCACTCACACCTTGTTCGTGCAGGACGATAGGCTCCGACGCATCATCTGTGCGGCGGTCGTTCCGACCGACGCCTTGGGTCCGATATGGGAAGGGCAGCGCGCCGTGGCGGAGGAACTACTCCGCAGCCCCTCGGCGAGGCCGAACGCGGCGAATCAGATCCTCAACGGCAAGTCTCCGACCATCTACCTGATGGATGAGCGGCGCGAGGACTCGTACCGCATCCCCGCCGTCCTGTGGAACACGCCGGGCGTGATCCGGCTCGGCCCCGCCGCGGTCGATGTTCCCGTTCCGGGAGAACTCGCATCGGTCGATGCGGTGAACGATTTGGCGCCCAACCCCGACCTGCTCGGCCGCGATGGTGCGGAGGCGGTACAGCGCCTCGCCTCGTCCTACCCCAGGAATCCCGCCGTTCGGCGTGCCGTTCTCAGACGGGCGGATGGACGTTGCGAGCGGCCGGGCTGCGGTGCGTCACGCCCGTGGGTCGGATTCCTAGACGTTCACCACGTCCTCGGTGTTGCGGAGAGCGACCGCCCCCGAAACTGCGTTGCGCTCTGCCCGAACTGCCATCGTGAGGCGCACTTCTCACCCGGCAAGGACGCGCTGAACGCGGAACTGTTGTCCGTTGCTCAGACCGCCTCGCGCAGAGCGGATCCGATTTCGACTTCGCGGGTCACAGGTGGGGCCGCGTGACCTATGCTGATCGTGGTGTGCGGATAGTCGCGTTCGGCGCTCAGCGTTCTTGGAACGCAATCGCGCTTTCCGGACGGCTGAAATGGGCGCAGAGCCGCCCGCTCCGCCTGTTGGTCAGCGATGTCCGCTCGCCCACCGATAGCGGACATCGCGGCAGCGAGCACAACGGTCGCCTGCGGGTCGCGACCAATCGTTCGCCGAGACGGTTGGTTTTAGGTCGCCGGCAGCCGGATCTCCGCTTCCTGCAGGGCGGGGACGAACGCGAAGAAGCGGTCGCCCGGATACTCGGCCTGCTGGTCGGCATCGGTGTAGCGGCGCACCTCGGCGCGCTCGAGGTCGACCAGGCGGCTCTCGCAGGTGAGCGAGACCCGCGGCTCGGCCCCGTCCACCACCTCCATGGTGTCCATCAGCCCGGCCCAGAGCGGGAACGGGTCGGCGACAAAGGCGCCCTGATCGTCCAGCAGCGCACCCCAGAGCCGGGCCGGGCGGAGGCGGAAGCTGCGCTCGGCGAGCGCAATGTCGACCACCGCCTGCGGCACCGGCGAGAGCACCAGGGTCAGGCGCACGGCGCGCAGCTCGACCGTCTCCTCCACCTCGCCCATGGCGCCGATCGCGCCCACGCCCTCGAAGACCAGGCCGGCCCAGTGCAGCGGCCCGAGCCCGGTCCAGGCGCGGAAGGGGCCGGAGGCGAAATCGAGGTCGACCAGCACCACCGGCGCAGCGGTCCGGGCGGTGGCGGCCGCGGCCGCCTGCGGATGCAAGCGCGGCGTGGCGGTGATGCCGTCCATCTACAAGGCTTCCTCGAGGCGGAGGGAGATGCTGGTGAAGCGGCCCGGCCGGGTCGGATTGGCCGCCTCGTCGTCGGAGACGAGCCGCATGGCCACGGTCGGTTTGCTGAGCACCAGCGGTTCGGCCAGGGCGGCCGCGGTGCGCAGCGGCGGTGCGATGGGGATGGTCGCGGTGCCGGCGCCG
>NZ_JBQGCX010001079.1:0-3194 GCF_052038725.1 Actinosynnema sp. | reverse complement strand
CGGCGCTGGACTCGGCCAGGCCGTAGCCCTCCAGCACCACGAAGCCGAGGCCCCGGTAGAAGTGGCCGAGGCGCTCGCCGAGCGGGGCCCCGCCGGACAGGGCGTAGGCGGCCCGGCCGCCGAGGACCGCGCGGAGCTTGCCGTACACGAGCCGGTCGAACAGCTTGTGCTTGAGCTTGAGCGCCAGTCCGGGCCCGGAGGGGGTCTCCAGCGCCCTGCTGTACGCGATGGACGTGTCCACCGCCAGGTCGAACACCTTCTGCTTGCCGCCCGCGACGGCTTGGGCGCGCGCCGAGTTGTAGACCTTCTCGAACACGCGCGGCACGGCGGGCAGGAAGGTGGGCTGGAACGCGGTCAGCGCGGCGGGCAGGTCCTTGAGGTCGCTGACGTGGCCGAGCTTGACCGGCGCGGCGAGCGAGCAGAGCTGGATGACGCGGCCCAGCACGTGCGCCAGCGGCAGGAACAGCAGCGAGGAGGCGTCGTCGTGGAACAGCGGTCGCAGCCGGGCGATGGTGTTGCCGCACTCCGCCAGCAGGTTCCGGTGGGTGATCACGCAGCCCTTGGGGCGGCCGGTGGTGCCGGAGGTGTAGACGATCGTGGCCAGCTCGTCCGCGCCGAGGCCCGCGATCCGCTCGTCGAGCACCTCGTCGGTGACGGACGCTCCGCCCGCGTCGAGCTGGTCGAGCGCGCCGTCGTCGATGGTCCAGACCTGCTTGAGCGCCGGTAAGCCGGGCCGGACCTTGGCCACCAGCGAGCGGTGCGCCTCGGTCTCCACGACGATGGCGACCGCGCCGGAGTCCCGGCGGATCCCCTCGACCTGCTCGGCCGACGAGGTCTCGTAGACGGGCACGGGCACCGCGCCCGCGCCCCAGGCGGCGTAGTCCAGGACGGTCCACTCGTAGCGGGTGCGCGACATGATCGCGACCTTGTCGCGCGGCCCGACGCCCGAGGCGATCAGCCCCTTGGCGGCCGAGCGGACCTCGGCGAGGAACCGGGCCGCGGTGACGTCCCGCCACGCGCCGTCGACCTGGCGGGCGAGGAGGACGCGGTCGGGCTGCTCGGCGGTGTTGCGGATGACGGGACCCAGCAGGTTGTCCTCGGCGGGTACCTCGTAGAGCGGCGGGATGCTCTTTTCGCGCAAGGCTCTGCTCCTCCTCGACACAACGGCGTGCTAGGGCGGGGGAGCCAGTCCAGCACGGCGGGTGCGCGAACACCAGGATTCGCACCGGGGGCGGCGGGGCGCTTCGGCCGTGCGGCGCAGGGCGTTGGCCCGACCCGCGCCAGAACCGGGCCAGACCCGGGCGTCAGAGCCGGAAGCTGGCGCGGTACTCGCCGGGCGTGCGGCCGGTCAGGTCGAGGAACGCGGCGTTGAACGCGGACAGCGAGCTGTAGCCGACCGCGTGGGCGATCGTGGTGATCGGCTCGTCGCCCGCCAGCGCCTCGATCGCCCGCAGCAACCGCATCCGGCGCAGCACCGCGCGCCACGTCGTGCCGGTCTCCTCGGCGAACCTGCGGGCCAGCGAGCGCGGCGCGAGGCCGACCTCGGCTGCCAGGTCGGTGAAGCGCGGGTCCTCGCCGAGGCGTTCTCCGGTGAGCCGCAACGCCTCGCGCAGCTCGGCCGACCGGCCCACCGGGACGGACACCGGGGCCGGGTGCTCGGCCAGCCGCCAGGTCACGGCGGCGAGCGCGGCGAAGAGCGGGCGGGCGTAGGCGTCCAAGGGGTCGGCGGAGGCGGGCAGGGCGGCGCACTCGGCGAGCAGGTGGCGGGCCAGCGGGGTCAGGTCGAACACGGCCAGCGGGGCGGGCGGCGGCGGGGCGAAGCCGGGGTGCAGCAGGACGGAGGCGGTGGTGACCGGGACGGGCACGCTGACCCGGATCGGTTCGCCCGCCTCGATGAGCGCGGCGCGCGCGGGCGGCAGCAGCCAGGCCCGGCCGCCCGCCTCCAGCCTGAGGGTCCCGGTGGAGGCGCACAGCAGGTAGTGGTGGTCGAGCCGCAGGTCGCGGGTGGGCGCCGCCGGGAAGGAGCGCACGACGCTGCGCGCCTCCCGGCGGTCCGGGGCGGTCAGGCGACCACGTCCGGCGGTTCGGCGCGGAAGCGCCTGCTGACCGGTGGTTGGGCCAGCAGCGGGCGGACCGAGGCGCCGAGGCGGGCGAAGGGCTCGGACGCGAGGTAGCCGTCGAGCGCGGCCTGGTCGGTCCACTCGTGCAGGACGGTCGCGCGGTCCGCGTCCTCGCGGGAGGCGCAGACCCGGAAGTCCAGGTTTCCCGGCATGGCGCGGACGCGGTCGCGCTCGGCGTCGAAGTGGGCCAGGACGGTCTCGCGGTGGGCGGTGCGCAGTTCGACGAGAGCCACGAGCACGGTGGTCCCCCCTTGCGGATCGGTGCGGATGCCTTGGTGGCACGGGGAATCCTCGCGCGGCGGACCGCCGTCGCGCCTCCGTCAGGCGGACGTGTTCGCGCTCGTGGCGGCCAGTCGGGGCGCGTGGTCGAGCAGGACCTCGGCGGCGGCGCGGGCGTGGCGGCCGTAGTCGGGGTCGTTGAGCACCATCGCCCGGCTGGCCACGCCGTCGGACAGGGTGACGAGCTGCTCGGCGAGCGCCTCCGGTTCGGCGATCCCCAGCTCGGCGACGAGGCCGGTCGCCAGTTCGAGCATCACGAGCTTCTGCGCGCGGGCGAAGGCGTGCGCGCGGCCGTCCGGGTCGGGGTCCTCGGTGGCGGCGCGCAGGAACGGGCACGATCGCACGTCCCCGTCCCACAGGCCGAGGCCGAACATGCCCAGCAGCCGCTCGCGGGGCGGGGTTCCGCTGTCCCGCAAGGCGTCCAGCATCGTCGCGCCGGAGTCGAGGAGGTGGTCGAGCTGGGCGAGGACGAGGTCCTCCTTGGTGGGGAAGTGCGCGTAGAGGGTGCGCTTGGAGACCGGGGCGGCCTCGGCGACGTCCTCCATGGTGGTCGCGGTGATGCCGCGCTCGTCGAAGAGCCGGACGGCCGCCGCCAGAATCCGCTCCCTCGCGCCCCTGCCCGCCCGCGGCCCGGTGTCTGCCACGACCGCCCAGGTCAGGACTTGCTCCGGCGGGCGGACACCGGCGAGTCGGCCAAGCTCTGGGAGGATGTGCGGGAGGCGTTCAAGGCCTTTCAGCGAGCATCCCGTATCCAGGACACCGATGCCCAGATTGCGGCGCTGTCCGATCTCGACG
>NZ_JBQGCX010001078.1:0-17530 GCF_052038725.1 Actinosynnema sp. | reverse complement strand
GCCCGCCGCCCCCGGAACCGGAAGATCGAAGCCGATTCGTCATCCCGACAGGCCGCACTGATCGTCGCTACCGCCCCGCCTCCCGCTACCCTCAAGCACCGTGGGCATACCGGCGTGGGTCTGGTTCACCGTCGCCGCGGTGGCGGGCATTGCGGGCTTCGCACTGATCGCGACCGATCGTGCGCAGCGGACCGCGCGCAACCGCGAGCGGCGCCGCTGGGCTGCCCTCCGGGGCTGGCAGTTCGAGGAGACCGACCAGGTCCTGACCTCCCGCTGGGAGAGCGGCGCCATCGCCTACTACGGCACCGGCACCGCCAAGGACGTCGTCGCGGGCTCCACGTTCACCGCCGACGGCCGCCGCCAGGTCTACGTCCTGGACCACGAGACCAACAACAAGGTCAACTCGGTGCTGGTGGGCGTGCGCTGCCGCCGGTCGCTGCCGGTGGTCGTGGAGCTGTGGCTGCACAGCGTCCCCTTCCAGCGCGACCAGATGCCCGACCTGCTCGGCCCGGTCGGCTCCCGCTACGCGTTCGTCAGCGAGGTGCCCGCCGCCCGCAAGCTCATCACCCCGGACCTCGTGGACGCCGCCGAGGAGATCGGCGCCGACGTCACGGTGGTCTGGCTGGAGGGCGACTGGGTGATGGCCGCCGCGCCGCCGAACTCCACCCCGTCCCGGATCGAGCGGCTGCTGCGCGACCTCGGCGAGCTGGCCGACGTCGTCGACCCGTTCGACGCCGAGCCGGACGACGAGTCCGGCTCCGGGAGCGGCGAAGTGATCCGCCCGTCGTTCGGGCGCAAGCAGTGAGCGCCCCGACCGCCCTCGTCACGGGGGCCAGCGCGGGCATCGGCGCGGCCTTCGCCCGCCGGTTGGCCGCCGAGGGGCACGACCTGGTGCTGGTGGCCAGGACCGCCGAGCGCCTGGAGGCGCTGGCCCAGGAGCTGCGGGCCAGGCACGGCGTCGAGGTCACCGCCTTCCCCGCCGACCTGTCCACCGCCGAGGGCCGCCTGGCCGTCGAGGAGCTGCTGGCGGGCAGCGAGGTCGACCTGCTGGTCAACAACGCGGGCTTCACCAACTCCGCCGAGTTCTTCCAGGCCGAGGCGGACCAGCTGGAGGCCCAGCTCGACGTCAACGTCACCAGCGTCCTGCGGCTGACCCGCGCGGCGCTGCCCGGCATGGTCGCCCGCCGCTCCGGCGCGGTCGTCAACGTCTCCAGCGTCGCGGGCTTCCTGCCCGGCAGGGGCAGCAGCTACAGCGCCGACAAGGCGTGGGTGACCACGTTCTCCGAGGGCATGGCCCAGTCGACCGAGGGCACCGGCGTGCGCGTCATGGCGCTGTGCCCCGGCTTCACCCGCACCGAGTTCCACGAGCGCGCGGGCATCGACATGACCAAGACCCCCGACCTGCTCTACCTGGACGCGGACCGGGTGGTGCACGAGGCGCTGGCGGACCTGCGCGCGGGCAAGCAGGTCTCCATCCCCAGCCCGCAGTACAAGGCGATCATCACCGGCGCCCGCCTGCTGCCCAGGGCCGTCCTGCGCAAGATCGCCTCCAGGGTCCTCGGCGGTCGAGGCCGCACCTGACGCGTCCCCCGGACGCCACGCCCGGCCACGCCCGGCCACCCGCGAACGCGCCGGAACGCGCCTGAACATGTCCGAACACGCCCGAGACCGCACCCGTGCGGCCCGGAAAACGGGCAGTTCGGGCACCTTCCCCCAGGGGGGAACCCGTCCGCCCTCCTCCCCGTCCCAGTGCCACGCACGACCGGGAGAGGGACGGGCAACATGGGTGAGCGGTTCCACGTCGAACCTGATGAGCTGAGCGGGTACAGCGAGCTGCTGACCCGCAACGCCGGGCACTTCCTGACGATCAGGGAGCACGCCGTGTCCAAGGGCGGTGACACCTCGGGGTTCACCGGCCTGCTCGCCCTGCTGCGCCCCGCCGTCACCGGCGTCGCCGAGCTGTACGGCGAGACCCTGGAGTTCGCGAACTCCATGATGACCAAGGAGGCCGCCGCGCTGGACGAGGCCGCCGAGAGCTACCGGGCCGTCGACGCCCACGCGCAGGCCCTCCTGCGCCAGGTGCAGCAGGCGCTCGAAGCCGCCGCCGAGGCGCCCGCCGTCGGGGGTGGCGAGTGACCGCGTACGCAGACGTCGAGAACCCGGCCACCGCGCTGGCCGCCGCGCCCGAGGACCGGCCGGGCCGCCAGAGCACCAAGGAGCTCATCGAGAAGGCGGGCTGGAAGATCCAGGGCGTCAACTGGATCTACGAGCAGGTCACCGGCGAGAACCTGATCGAGTCGCTGATCAACCCGCTGCTCGGCGACTTCGAGAAGATCGACGCGAACGCCGCCGCGTGGGACCGGGTCGCCAAGTCGCTCGACGCGGTGCGGCACAACGTGGACGCGGGCGCCGGGCAGCTCGGCCCGCACTGGGACGGCGACGCCGCCCAGTCGTTCGAGGCCAGGATGCGCACCCTGTGGGTGGTCGCGATCGAGGCCGACTCGCAGGTCGCGCGGATCGTCGGCAACCAGTTCCAGTCCACCGCCTCGGCCTGCCGCACCGCCACCGGGCTCGCGCTGACCCTGCTGGACATGCTGGTCGGCAAGCTGATCGAGGCCGCCATGACGGCGTGGATCCCGGTCGTCGGCTGGGGCCGCGCGGTGTGGATGGTCTACGACGCGGTGCAGATCGTCGACGCCATCCGGAAGATCATCATCTCGATCCAGACGCTCATCGAGGGCGTCCAGGGCATGGTCAACGGCCTCAAGGGCATGGGCACCGCGCTCATGAAGCTCAAGGACGTGCGGGACGTCGGCGACGCCCTCGACGTGCTCGACGCCTACCAGGACGGGCAGCAGAAGTTCGGCGACGGCCTGTCCGCGGCCAAGTCCGGGGCCATCGGCGTGGCGATGAACAGCTACAAGCTCGGGTCGTCGGTCAACAAGGCCAACACCCGCTACACCGCGCCGCCCCCCGGCGCCAGCCCGCCACCGCCGCCGCCCGCCCAGTCCGGCGCCCCCTCGTCCGGCGGCGGAGGTGGGGAATGACCTTCCCCTACGACAGGGCCAAGCTCGACGCGCTCGTCGCCGACGTGGAGGCGCGCAACGCCGCGCTGATCAAGACCGCCACCGAGGCGTCACGGGTGCGCACCACCTCGCGCGGCCTGTCCGACGCCGACCTCGCCCAGATCTCCCGCGCCGCGAACAACCCGCGCGCCCCGCAGGCGCTGCGCGACCTGGCCAAGCGGGTCGACGCGGGCGAGCTGTCCTGGAAGGACATCGCCGAGGGCAAGGCGCTCGACGACGAGGGCGTGCGGCGGGCCATGGCCACCGGCATCCCGGACCTCAAGCGCGCCCACAACGCCATCCGCGAGGGCCAGGACGTGCAGGACCTGGCGCGCGGCGGCGACGGCGACGAGCCCGGCTCGTTCACCGAGGACGCCTGGTAGGCGCCCGAGGGGGGCGGGCGCGGGCCCGCCCCTCAGAACGGCGAGTCGATCGGCCCGCCGCTCGTGTGGTTGACCCCGTCGCCGCGCACCACGTCGTAGAACACCCCGGTCGCGATCGCCAGCGACCGCACCGGTTCGGCGAGCCCGACCCGCAGCCGCAGCACGTCCCGGCGCACACGGGCGCCGTCCCGCTTCGCGAGCTGCCGGTAGGACATCCCGGCCACGTCCCCCAGCGCGCACAACCGCACCCCGGAGGCGTCGTGCAGCCCGACCCCGCCCCCGCCCTCCTTGCGCAGCGAGCCGAGCGCGCGACCACCCGGCAGCAGCACCTCGGTGGGCGGCGCGCCCCAGCCCTTGCGGACCTCCAGCAGCGGCCCGCCGGGCGTCGACAGGGCCACCCGGAACGCGGTCCGGCCCGAGAACGCGGTGCGCCGCAGCGCCACCAGCGGCCCCAGGCCGCCCAGGTCCTCCGTGTGCGCCAGCGGCGCGTCCGACTCGGCGTAGACCCGCACCGAGTAGCGGACCTTCAGCAGGTGGTCGGTGAACGACCAGGGGTGCTCGACCAGCAGCACATCGGGCAAGGTCACGGTGTGCCACCTTACGGGCGCGTCGCCCGGTCGCGTGTGACAGTCTTGGCAGCCGTGCGAACTGAAGTGGTTCTGGATGCCGTCGCCAAGGCCGAGCTCGCCCGCCTGGTGAGCGAGTTGGCCGTGGTGCACGGCAAGGTCACGCTGTCCTCCGGCGCCGAGGCCGACTACTACATCGACCTCCGCAGGGCCACGCTGCACCACGCCGCGGCCCCGCTCATCGGCAAGCTCCTGCGGCAGCTCACCGCGGACTGGGACTACGCCGCCTCCGGCGGCCTGACCCTGGGCGCCGACCCGGTCGCCTGCGCGATCATGCACTCGGCCGCCGCCGACGGCGAGGTGCTCGACGCGTTCGTGGTGCGCAAGGCCGCCAAGCAGCACGGGATGCAGCGCCGCATCGAGGGCGTCGACGTCGAGGGCAAGCGCGTCCTGGCCGTCGAGGACACCTCCACCACCGGCGGCAGCGTCATGACCGCCGTGGAGGCGCTGCGCGAGGCGGGCGCGATCGTCGTCGGCGTCGTGACGGTCGTGGACCGGGGCACCGGCGCGCGCGAGGTCATCGAGGCGGAGGGCCTGTCCTACCGCTACCTCCTCGACCTCGCCGACCTGGGGCTGGCGTGAGATGACCGAGGTGCTCCTGCTCGCCGCCGTGGTGGTGGTCCTCGCCGTGGCGGTCGCCGTCGGCTTCGCGCGGCACCGCCGCGCCCCGGCCACCGGACCCGGCCAGGTCGCCGCGCCGCAGGTGTTCGTCAGCGAGTGGGAGCAGCGGATGCGCGCCCTGGAGTCGACGACCGGCCTGCGCTACACGGCCGAGGACCAGGGCTTCGGGGAGCGCGTCCCGCAGATCGGCCGGATGCTGGAGTCCGACCCCGGCCGGATCAAGGCGCAGCTCGTCGGGCACTGGCGCGGCGTGCCCGTGCTCGCCGTCGAGCTCGTGCTGCGCGCGCAGACCGGGGCGACCAGCGACTACCGCACCTACACGGCGGTGGTCGTGCCCCGGCCCATGCCGGGGCCGTGGGTGCTGATCAGCCCGCGCGAGGACGGCGTGTGGGGGCTGTTCGAGCAGTTCACCGCGACCGGCGACGAGGCGTTCGACGCCCGCTACGAGGTGCGCAGGAAGAACCCGGCGTTCGCCACCGCGCTGCTCGCCTGCGGGTTGCCGCAGTGGCTGCTGCACGAGCCGCGCGCGCTCGGGGTGGCCGTGCTGTTCGGCGAGCACAAGCTCGTCGCGGCCATCCAGGCGCCGTTGTTGCAGGCCCCGATCGGTCACCTCGCCGATCTGCTGCTCGACGTGGCGGGCCGGGTGCCCTGGCAGTCGCTCCCGCGCGGGTGATCCCGCACGGGTGATTCCTCCTGGCCGCCTCCGGGTAGTCACTCCTAGGCTGCGAGGTACAGGAGGTTCCGGGGGATGGTCGCTCTCGCGCTCGCCGAACTCGTCGTGGTGCTGCACTACGCCGCACTGGTGTTCCTGGTCGTCGGGGGGTTCCTCGCCCGCAGGTGGCGCTGGTTGGTCTACCCGCACGTCGCGATGGCGGCGTGGGGGCTGTCGGTGGTGGTGTTCGCGCTCGACTGCCCGCTGACGATGCTGGAGAACGAGCTGCGCGTGCTCGGCGGGGAACCGCCGCTCACCAGGGGCTTCATCGACACCTACATCGACGGCGTGCTCTACCCGGAGTCGCTGGCCACGCCGGTGCAGGTGCTGGTGGCGGTGCTGGTGCTCGGCTCCTGGCTCTCGCTGGCCGCCCGGCACGGGCAGCGCTCGGCGTCGCCGCGCGAGGAGGCCGCGCCGCGCTGACGGTCCGGCACTGACGGTCCGGCGCTGACGGTCCAACGCTGGCGGTCCGGCGCTGACGTCCCGGCGCCCCGCGTCGCCTACGCTGGCCCGGCCGTTCGAGTGACTGGAGCCGCGTGGCCGGGGAAGTGCTGCTGGAGGGGTTCCACGCGGTCAAGCACGCGCTGCGCTTCGGCGGCGCGGGCGCGGTCCGCGAGGTGCTGCTGACCGACCGGGACGCCGTCCTCGCGCTGGCCCGCTCGCACGCCCCCGACCTGGTCGACGCGTTCGCCGCCGTCGAACCGGTCACCGCCGCCGAGCTGGTCCGCCGCACCGGCCGCGCCCACCCCACCGGCGTCGCGGGCTTCGCCGCCCGGCCCGCCGCCGCCGTGCCGGGCCCCGACCGGGCCGCCCCGCTGGTGCTGCTGGACAACCCGCGCAACCTCGGCAACCTCGGCGCGGTCGTGCGCGTCGCCGCCGGTCTGGGCGCGAGCGGCGTGGTGTCGACCGGCGACGTCGACCCGTGGCACCCGAACGTGCTGCGCGGCAGCGCCGGGCTGCACTACGCCCTGCCGGTCGCGCGGGTGGACGACCCGGCCGCGCTGGAGGGCGAGCTGTTCGCGTTCGACGCGGACGGCGAGCCGGTGGACCGGGTGCGGTTCCCGGACGGGGCCGTCCTGGCGTTCGGCTCGGAGCGGCACGGGCTGTCCGAGCGCACCCGCGCCCGCGCCGACCGCGTGGTGTCGCTGCCGATGCGCCCCCTGGTGTCCAGCTACAACCTGACCACGAGCGTCGCGATGGCGCTCTACCACTGGGACCTGCTCCGCCGGGCGGAAGATCGCTGAAGTGGTCACACTGGCCGGGTGACGACGCCGAAGCTGCACGCCGCCCGCGCCGGGGTGGCCGAGCGCGCCATCCGGTCAAGGCACCTGCGCAGCGTCTGGGGGCTGCCCGGCACCGCGCTCGGGCTCCGCGCCTGGCCGCCGGACCTGGGGGTCCGCGCGCACCGGAGCTTCGGCTACTGGTGGCAGGCGCACCTGGTCGACTGCGTCGTCGACGCCCAGCTCCGCGCCCCGCGCCTGTCCAGGGCCACCCTCGTCGAGCAGCTGGTGCGCGGCCTGCGGGTGCGCAACCTGACCGGCTGGACCAACGACTACTACGACGACGTCGCCTGGCTCGGGCTCGCCCTGCAGCGCGCGGCGGGCGTCGGCGTCCCCCGGCCGCGCGCCGTCGAGGCCGTCGCCACCCGGCTGCGCGAGGGCCTGACCGACCACGGCGGCGGCGGGTTGTGGTGGCGCAGGGGCGACGACTTCAAGAACGTGCCCGCCAACGGCCCCGCCGCGATCTTCTTCGCCCGCCGGGCCCGCGCGAGCGGCGACCGCGCCGACCTCGGCCGCGCCCGCTCGATCGTGGACTGGGTGGAGGACAACCTCGCCGACCCCGAGACCGGCCTGGTGTGGGACGGGCTGCACCTGCGCCCGGACGGCTCCGTCCGCGAGGTCGAGCGCGTGCTCTACACCTACTGCCAGGGCGTGCACCTGGGCGCCTGCCTGGAGATCGCGCGCTCCGGAGGCGGGCCGCGCTGGGCGGACCGGGCGGCGCGGGTGATCGCGGGCGTGGACCGGGAGCTGGCGGCGGACCGGGTGCTGCGCGGGCACGGCGGCGGCGACGGCGGGCTGTTCAGCGGCATCCTCGCCCGCTACCTCGCGCAGGCCGCGCTGCACCTGGACCGGCCGGAGGCGGTGCTCGCGGCGGAGCTGGTGGTGGCCTCGGCGGAGGCGGCGTGGGCCAACCGGTCCGCCGCGGTGTCCGGGCCGCTGTTCGGGCCCGACTGGGCGCGGCCCACCGGCGCGCCCGAGGCAGGCGCGGCGGAGCGGGACCTGTCGGTGCAGCTCGGCGGCTGGATGGTGCTGGAGGCGGCGGCGCTGCTGGAGGAGCGCGGCAGGGTGCCGCAGCGGCGGCTCACGGCGCGGGGGTGATCGGAGAGCCCGCGGCGCCCGCGCAGGTTCAGTGGCACCCGCACGAGCTGCGGTGCCGCAGCTCGGGGGCCAGCCGGATCGTCTCCGGCGTCCGCTCCGGCTCGGTGATCCGGGACAGCAGCAGCCGCACCGCCGTGCGCCCGATCTCCTCCACCGGCTGCGCCAGCGCGGTCAGCGGCGGGTCGACCAGCTCGGCCCACTCCACCTCGTCGTACGCCACCAGCGCCAGGTCCGAGCCGATCCGCACGTTCCGCGCCCGCGCCTCCCGCAGCACGTCCACCAGCGCCTGGTGCCCGCCGACCACCACCGCCGTCACCGATCCCAGCATCGGCCCCAGCGAGGTGCGCACCACGTCCTCGTCCCACGCCAGCCCGGCCCTGCCCAGCCCCAGCCGGTAGCCGAGCACCCGCTCGTCCGTCGTGGCCAGCCCCGGCGCGCCGGTGACCAGCCCGATCCGCCGGTGCCCCAGCTCGGCCACGTGCGTGACCAGCGACGACGTCGCCTGCACGTTCTCCGGCCCCACCTGGTCCAGGTCCTTGGCCACCACCAGCCGGTCCACCAGCACCGTCGGCACGCCCAGCCGCCGCAGCTCCGGCAGCGCCGCGCTGCCCGACGTGGGCGTCAGCAGCACCCCGTCGACCCGCCGCGAGCGCAGCACCCGCACCGCCGCCTGCTCCGACTCCGCGCTCTCCCGCGTGTCGATCAGCACCAGCGCGTAGCCCGCCGCCGTCGCCTCGGCCTCGATCGCCGCGATCAGCTCCGCGAAGTACGGGTGCGACTCCAGCGACACCGCGAGCCCCAGCGACCTCGTGCCCCCGGTGACCAGCGACCGCGCGATCGCGTCCCCGGTGTACCCGGTCTCCTCGATGGCCTTGAGCACCCGGTCGCGCGTGCTCTCCGCCACCGACCGGGTCTCGTTCACCACGTGTGAGACGGTGGTGATCGACACCCCGGCGAGACTGGCGACCTCCCGCATGGTGACCACGAGCCAGCCCCCGTTCGCGCTGTCGCAAGCGATTGCGTGCGGACACTACCGACTAGGGAGCGACCACACGTGGCAGTTGTCCTGTGTGTCGGGCTGACGACCGTCGATGTCACCCAACAGGTGGATGAGTTCCCGGAACCGGGCGAAAAGATGCAGTCCCTCGCCGCCTTCACCTCACCCGGCGGTCCCGCCGCCAACGCGGCCACCGCCGTCGCCGCCCTCGGCCACCGCGCCGTCCTGGTCACCGCCGCCGGGGCCGACCCGCTCGGCGCGCTCGCCCTGCGCGGCCTCGCCGACCGCCGCGTCGAGGTGGTCGACACCGCCCCCGAGGACTTCCGGATCGCGCTCAGCATGGTCGTCGTGCGGGCGGGCGACGGCGAGCGCACCGTCGTGTCCCGCAACGCGGGCGGCCACCTGCCCGCCGTGCCCGCCGACCTGCCCGACCTGGTCGCCGAGGCGGACGTGCTGCTGCTCGACGGCCACCTCGGCCCGCTGGCGCTCGCCGCCGCCCGCTCGGCGCGCGGGCGCGGCGTGCCGGTGGTGCTGGACGCCGGGAGCTGGAAGCCTGTCCTGGACGACCTGCTGCCGCTGGTGGACGTCGCCGCCTGCTCGGCAGCCTTCCCGCTGACCGAGCGCGCGGTGCACGACCGGGGCGTGCCGCTGGTGATCCGGACGCGCGGCGCCCTCCCCGTGACCTGGTCGAACCGCACCACCGCCGGAGCGGCGGGGGCGGGCACGACCCCGGCGGGGAGCGCGGGGCCCGACGGCGGCCCGGCGGTTTCGGCGGGCGAGGTCCCGGTGACCCCGGTGCCGGTGCGGGACACCAACGGCGCGGGCGACGTGTGGCACGGCGCGCTGGCGGTCGCCCTCGCGCGGCGCGAACCGGTGGCGCGGGCCGTCGCGTGGGCCAACGAGGTCGCGGCGGTCCGGGTGCGCAACCCGGCCGAGCGCTGGGTCGAGGAGTTGTGGCGGTGGCGGGACAGCGGGTGAGGTTCGAGGAGCTGGTCGAGCGGGCGAGGGCGCTCGCCACAGCCGGGGAGCGGCGGGTGCTCGGGATCGGCGGCGCGCCGGGATCGGGCAAGTCGACCCTGGCCAGGAGGCTGGTGGACGAGCTCGGGCCGGACGCGGCCCTGGTCGAGATGGACGGCTTCCACCTCGCGCAGCGGGAGCTGGAGCGGCTCGGCGCCGCCGAGCGCAAGGGCGCGCCGGACACGTTCGACGTGTCCGGCTACGCCGACCTGCTGGGCAGGCTCAAGGCGCACGGCCCCGACGTGGTGTACGCGCCGGAGTTCCGCCGCGAGATCGAGGAGCCGGTGGCCTGCGCGGTGCCGGTCGACCCGGCCGTGCCGCTCGTGGTCACCGAGGGGAACTACCTGCTGCTCCAGTACGAGAAGTGGAAGCGGGTGCGGCTCGTGCTGGACGAGGCGTGGTTCCTGCGGATCGACGAGGACCTGCGGGTGCGGCGGCTGGTCGAGCGGCACGTCCGCTACGGCAGGCCCGAGGCCGAGGCGCGCGAGCGGGTGCTGCGCGGCAGCGACCACGTCAACGCGCTCATGGTGAACTCGTCCAGCGCGGGGGCCGACCTGGTGATCGCGGAAGTGCGCTGAGCGGGGGCCGGTGGGTCAGCGCGGCGCGGCCACGTCCTCGACCGTCTCGTCCACCGGCTTGCGCACCTCCTGGCGGTAGCGCCACACGCCGACGCCGGTGCCGATCACGAAGAACGCGACGCTCACCACGACCGCCGCCGTCTCCAGCCACGGCACCGCCGTGAGCAGCCCGGCCGCGTAGTAGCCCGCGAGCACCAGGGTCGGCACCCAGGCCAGCGCGCCCACCGTCGTGGCCAGCGCGAACCGCCTCGGGTTCATCCCGGCCGCGCCCGCGATCATCGGCGCGAACGTGCGGATCCACGGGATCCACCTGGCCAGCACGATCGCCCAGAAGCCCCGGCGGTCCAGGAACTCGCGCGCGCGTTCCAGGTTCTCCTTGTTCAGGATCTTCCCGCCGCGCCTGGCGAGCAGCCGGGTGCCGCCCGTGCGGCCGATGTAGTAGCCGATCTGGTTGCCCACCACGGCCACCACCATCGCGGCGGCCGACAGCAGCCAGGCGCTCAGCTCGCTGTCGTGCTGGGCCAGCACGACGCCCGCCGCGAACAGCAGCGAGTCGCCGGGCAGGAACAGCCCGAAGATGAACGCGCACTCGAAGAACACGAAGCTGAGGGTGATCACCCACACCGCGAGGGGACCTGCCTGCTCCAAGGAGAAGAGCCCGGCGGCATGGGTCGAAGCGGACAGCACCACGGAACGCAGGGTACGTGGGCCGGACGGGTCCGCACGGCGATCTCGGCACATCGTGTTGCCGAAAGTTCGGTGACGCGCGGTGGTCGCGCGAGCGCCCGGCTGTCCCTAACGTGGTGGCATGGAGCCTCTGCTGGCCGCGCTCCGCACCGCCGTCGGACCACGGGCGGTGCTGACCGACACCGACGTCACCTCGGCCTACGAGCGGGACATGATGCCGCTCGCCCCGCACGGGTCACCGCTGGCGGTGGTGCTGCCGTCCACGGCGGCGCAGGTGCAGGACGTGGTCAGGGCGTGCGCGGCGGCCGGGGTGCCGATCGTGCCGCGCGGCGCGGGCAGCGGGCTGTCCGGGGCGGCCAACGCGCTGCCCGGCTGCGTCGTGCTGGTCACCACGAGGATGAACGCGATCGTGGAGGTCGACCCGGCGAACCGGCTGGCCGTGGTCGAGCCGGGCGTGGTCAACCTCGACCTGCGCAAGGCGGTGGAGGCGCACGGGCTGTTCTACCCGCCCGACCCGTCCAGCTACGACTGGTGCACGATCGGCGGCAACCTGGCCACGAACGCGGGCGGGCTGTGCTGCGTCAAGTACGGCGTCACCACCGACTCGGTGCTCGGGCTGGAGGTCGTGCTAGCCAGCGGCGAGCTGCTCAGGACCGGCCGCCGCACGGTCAAGGGCGTCGCGGGCTACGACCTGACCAAGCTCTTCGTCGGCAGCGAGGGCACCCTCGGCGTCATCACGCGGGCGACGCTGGCGCTGCGCCCCCTGCCGCAGGCCCCGGCCACGCTGGTCGCCACGTTCGACAGCACCTCGGCGGCGGGGGCGGCGGTCACCGGGGTGGTGCGCGCGGGCGTCGTGCCCTCGCTGATGGAGATCATGGACCGCTCGTCCGTCCAGGCCGTCGAGCGGTACCTGCGCACCGACCTGGGCGCGGGCGCGGCGGTGCTGCTGTGCCAGTCGGACTCGGGCGGCGAGGCGGCCCTGCGCGAGCTGGGCGAGGTCGCGCGGGTGTGCGAGGCCGCGGGCGCCGAGCTGGTGCACACCACCGACGACCCGGCCGAGGGCGCCGACCTGCTGGCCGCGCGGCGGGCGGTGCTGACCGCGCTGGAGGTCTACGGGACCTGGCTGACGGACGACGTGTGCGTGCCGAGGACCCGGATCGCCGACCTCATCACCGGGTGCGAGGCGATCGCCGAGGACGTGCGGCTGCGGATCGCGGTGGTCGGGCACGCCGGGGACGGCAACATGCACCCGACGATCGTCTACGACCCGGCGTCCGCCGACGAGGCGGAGCGGGCGCTGGCGGCGTTCGAGCGGATCCTCGCGCTGGGGCTCGACCTCGGCGGCACGGTCACCGGGGAGCACGGCGTCGGGAAGGTCAAGCAGGCCTGGCTGGAGCGCGAGGCCGGACCGGTGGCCCTGCGGGTCCACCGCGACCTGAAGCGCGCGCTGGACCCGCAGGGGCTGTTCAACCCCGGTTCGATGTTCAGCCCCCGACCGGGGGGCTGAGGGCGGTCAGCCCTCGATCCGGCGGATGTGCTGCGTGGCCTCCGGGTCGGAGACCTGCTGGAACTGCTGGGTGATGTCGTCGGCCTCGGCCTGCACGAGGGTCTTGTTCTCGCGGCGGGCCTTGACGAACTCGATGATGATCGGCACGACGGAGATCAGCACGATCAGGATCAGCATCATCTCGATGTTGTTCCGGACGAACTCGATCTGGCCGAGGAAGTAGCCGAGGACCGTCAGGCCCGCGGCCCAGGCCGCGCCGCCGATCAGGGAGTAGGTGAAGAACTTCTTGGCGTCCATGCGGCCGACGCCCGCCATGGCGGTGATGAAGGTGCGCACGATCGGCACGAACCGCGCCATCACGATCGCGCGGGCGCCGTACTTGTCGAAGAACTGAGTCGTCTTGTCGACGTACTCCTTCTTGAAGATCTTGGAGTCCGGCTTGGCGAACAGCGCGGGACCGGCGCGGTGGCCGATCCAGTAGCCGACGACGTTGCCGATGAACGCGCACGCGGTGAGGAGCACGCAGACCAACCAGAGCGGGTAGTCCAGCAGTCCGTTCGCGACGAAGAGGCCCGAGGTGAACAACAGGGAGTCACCGGGCAGGAAGAAGCCGACCAGCAGGCCGCACTCCGCGAAGATGATGAAGCACAACCCGACCAGCATGTACGGACCCAGTCCGTTCAGCAGGTACTCGGGGTTGAGCCAGTCCGGGCCGAGGGCGACCGAAGTGGTGGGCGCGACCGTCACCTCGACCACGGTACAGGCTCAACTGAGGGTGATGACGGCGGCGACGGTGCCCGCCGCGAGGCCGAGCAGCACCGACAGCAGCAGCACCCAGCCAGCGGGTAGAGCTGGGTTTTTGCGGTCTTCGGGCGCTTCGTCCGAGTAGTCGGCGATGTCCGTATCGCCGGGGTCGAGGAAGTCGGGGTGGTCCGGGTAGGCCGGGTTCCCGTGCTCGTCCGTGCGGGAGCGGAACGGGGGGACGCCGAGCGCCTGGAGCGCGGGCGGGAGGGGGGCGAAGCCGCCGCTGCCGGAGGTCTGGGTGAGGGCCTCGGGGGCGGGGGGCGCCGGTTCGGGGGTCGCTGGAGAGGTGGGGGGTTCGTCACTCGCAGTGACCTCGGGGGCGAGGGCTTCGCCCGACCCGGCGGCGGTGGGCTCCTCGACGGTGGGCTCGGGCTCGGGCTCGGGCTCCGGTTCCGGTTCCGGCTTCGGCTCGGGCTCCGGCTTCGGCTCGGGCTCCGGTTCCGGCTTCGGCTCGGGCTCCGGTTCCGGCTTCGCTGAGGGCGTGGTCCCCGGCTTCGTCTCCACCGGAGGCGCGGGGGTGGTCTCGGGCTCCTCGCTCGGGGGCTCTGCCCCGGCGGCGTCCCCGGTCGCCTCCTCGGAGGGCGGGTCGGCCTCGGCGGTCTCCGCTGCCGGTTCGGCCACGCTCTTCGGCCCGCCCCCGGCGCCCGGCTCGGCCTCGCTCTCCGGTTCGGCCGCTGTCTCCGGTTCGGCCTGCACGGGGGCGGTCGCCGTCGCCTCGGCGTCGGCCGCCCCCGGCTTCTCGGCTGTCGGCTTGGCGGGCGCGGTGGTGCGGTCCGCGGCCTCGGCGGCGGGCAGACCACCGCCGGTGGCCTCGGCGCGCGACGCCTCGGCCACCGGCTCCTCCTGCTCATCGGGCACGGGGTCAGTCTTTCACCCAGGCGCCCCGGCTCATCACCTCGCGGGGCCGCAGGTCGGCGTCCAGCACCACCAGGTCGGCGGCCAGGCCCTCGGCGATCCGGCCGGTCTCCCCGGCCAGCCCCAGCAGCTCGGCCGGCCTCGCCGACGTGGCGCGCACCGCCTCCACCACGTCCAGCCCGCAGCCGGTCACCGCGTTGCGGAACGCCGCGTCCATGGTCAGCGTGCTGCCCGCGAGCGAACCGCCGCCCGCCAGCGTCGGCACGCCGTCCACCACGCGCACCTCCAGCCCGCCGATGTCGTACACGCCGTCGCCGACGCCCGCCGCCGCGATCGCGTCCGTGACCAGCACCGTCCGCCCCGTCCCGGCGTGCCGCGCGGCCAGCCGCACGGTCGTCGGGTGCAGGTGCACCAGGTCGCAGATCAGCTCGACGGTCACCCGCTCGTCGTCCAGCAGCGCGCCGATCGGGCCCGGCTCGCGGTGGTGCAGCGGGCGCATCCCGTTGAACAGGTGCGTCGCGACCGTCGCGCCCGCGTCCACGGCGGGCCGCACCTGCGCCTCGGTGGCGTCGGTGTGCCCGATCGCGGCGATCGCGCCGCTGTCCACCAGGTGCCGCACCGCGTCCACGGCGTGCTCCAGCTCCGGCGCCACCGTCACCATCCGCACCGCGCCCCTGCCCGCGCGCAGCAGCGCGTCCAGCGAGCCCCGGTCCGGGGGGCACAGGATCGCCGGGTCGTGCGCGCCGCAGCGCGCCGCCGACAGGAACGGCCCCTCCAGGTGCACGCCCGCGACCACGCCGTCGTCCACCAGCTCGGCCAGCGCGGCGACCTGCCCGGCCAGCTCCGGCACCGGCCGGGACACCAGGCTGGCGAGCATCGTCGTCGTGCCGCGCCTGCGGTGCGCGTCGGCGGCCTTGCGCACCTTGTCCGGGTCCCCGCTGGTGAACGCCTCACCGCCGCCCCCGTGGCAGTGAATGTCGATGAAGCCGGGCACCAGCAGCGCCCCGCCGAGGTCGGTCACCGGGCCCTCGGGAGCGGTCCCGGAGCCCACCGCCGCGATCCGGCCGTCCCGGACCGCCACCCACCCGTCGTCGAGCACCCCGTCCGGCGTGACGACCCGACCTCCCGCCAGGGTCACGTCCACCGGTCCACCCCACGTGCTCATGTCTCCTCCAGCATGTCGATGGCCAGCAGCGCGGCCCCGAGGCGTCCCGCCCCGTCGCCCAGCTCCGCCAGCCGCAGTTCCGGGAGCCGCTGGAACGAGGCGAGCTCGTCCAGCCGCCCCCGCAGGGGGTCGGTGAGCAGCGGACCGGCCAGCGCCAGCCCGCCGCCCAGCACCACCAGCTCAGGGCCGAGCAGCGCGGCCACCAGCAGGATGCCCCTGGCCAGGGCGTCCACCGCCTCGCGCCACACCGCCGCCGCGGCGGGATCGCCCGCCCGGAGGAGCGCGGCCACGTCGGCGGCCCCCGCGACCGCGCGCCCGGTCAGGGAGGAGTACCGCCTGGCGATGGCCGCCGACGACGCCCGCGCCTCGACGCACCCGGTCTGCCCGCACCCGCACGGGTCGCCGTGCCCGACGTCCACGTGCCCGACCTCGCCGGGCAGGGCCCGCACCCGGCCGTCCACGACCAGCGCAGCGGCGATTCCGGTGCCGATGGGCAGCACGACGGCGTTGCGCGAGCCCCTGGCCGCGCCGAGGCGCAGCTCGGCGAGACCGCCCGCGCGCACGTCGTGGCCGAAGGCGACCGGGAGGCCCGCGGCCGAGGCGACCTCGGCGGCGAAGGGGAAGTCGCGCCAGCCGAGGTTGGCGGAGTAGACGCCCGTGCCGCTCGCCTCGTCCACCAGACCGGGGACGACCAGGCCGATCGCGGCGGGGGCCTCGGCGCCGCGCAAGCGCTTGCCCAGGGTGACGACCTCGGCCACGACGGCGCGCGCGGTCGCCTCGCCGGTGTCGCGGCGCGGCGTGGGGACGCGCAGCTCGCGCACCGGTCGGGCTCCCTCGGGGGAGGCCTCGACCAGCGCGGCTTTCGTCTCGGTGCCGCCGACGTCGACGGCGATCACGTGCTGGGTTCGCGCCACGGGGACCGATACTGCGCCATGCACCCGTCATTGGTCTATACCAAGTTCCGTTTTGGGAGCACGGTCGCGCCCACTGGGACGGAACGGCCGAACGGGTGGCGGCCCCGACCGCCCCCGCGCGTCAAAGGGCCCCCGCGCTGGCGCGCGGGGGCCCGGTGTCCGTGCGGGCTGCCTAGTTGCTGGCCATGATCTTCTGCAGCGCGTCCAGCGCCCGGCTGGCGGTGGACTTCACCGTGCCCTTGGAGATGCCGGTGGCCTCCGCGATCTCGGCCTCCGACAGGTCGCCGTAGTACCGCAGCACCAGCACCTCGCGCTGCCTCGGCGGCAGCTGCGACAGGGCGGCCACGACCGCCTGGTGCTCCGCCGTCAGCATCGCCAGGCTCTCCGCCGAGCGGGCGTTCGCCACGTGCGGCGGGGTGTAGTCGCGCGCGGTCTTGCGGCGGCGCAGGACGCTGCGCGAGCCGTTCACCACGGCGGTGCGCAGGTAGCCGACCGCCGCCTGGGCGTCGCGCAGGTTCGACCAGTTGCGGTGCAGGCCGGTGAACGCCTCCTGCACCACGTCCTCCGCCGTGGCGGGCTCGTCGACCAGCAGCAGCGCCAGCCGGATGAGCCGCATCCGGTGCTGGCGGTACAGGTCCTCGAGTGTCAGCGGGCCTGTTGGCGCGGGCGCGATCCCGTCCTGGATGCGCAGGTTCGTCAGAGTGTCCTGTACGCGCGCGACACCGCCGCTGTTCTGTCCGGGACCGACCACGGCGCAGACGTTACCCCGTGCCGGGGTAGCTTCGGCGGGCGTACGGAACATGCGGAGGGCGGAATGGCGAGGTTCGCGGTCGAGCTGGTCTACGGCGACGACGAGGCCAAGCGGCTTGAGGTGCGCCCGGCGCACCGCGTCTACCTGCGGGAGCTCCAGGAGCGCGGGGTGCTGCTCGCGGCAGGCCCCTACGCGGACGAGACCGGCGCGCTGCTGGTCTACGAGGCCGCCGACGAGGACGAGCTGCGCGCGCTGCTCGACGCCGACCCGTACGCCCCCGCGGGCGTGGTCGCCGAGATCCGCGTGCACGAGTGGAAGGCGCTCCTGGGCAGCTGGGTCACCGGCGCCTGAGCCCCGGTCCCGGGGGGGGCGGCAAACCCCACGGCCCCCCCCGGCCCCCCCCCGCCCCCCCACGCCCCAGCTGGCCGCCGCGGCCCACAGCCGGGCGACCCAGGCCCAACCGCCCCCCC
>NZ_JBQGCX010001077.1:0-5528 GCF_052038725.1 Actinosynnema sp. | reverse complement strand
CCGCGCAGCGACGCCAGCCGGGCCAGCTGCGGGGTGAGCAGGTCCAGCGGCGAGTCGAAGTTCGCGCCGATGAACGCGTCCCGCTCGACCCGGTGCAGCTCGGTCAGCCACGCCCGCAGCCGCAGGTACCCGCGCGCCTGCTCGGGTCCGGCGAACCGGCGCACCTCGGCGGCCATGGCCTCGGCGTCGGGGTGCACGTCCAGCACCGAGCCGTCGGCGAAGCGCGCCCGGTAGGCCGGGGTGACCGGCCGCAGGTCCAGGCGGTCGGCCATGCTCCCGCCGACCGCGTTGAACGCCTCCTCGACCAGCTCCGGCATGGTCAGCACGCTCGGGCCGGTGTCGGCGGTGAAGCCGCCCAGCGCGCGCCGCCCGGCGCGACCGCCGGGGGTGGCGTCGCGCTCGACGACCGTGACGCGGCGACCCGCGCCCAGCAGGTGCAGGGCGGCCGAGAGCCCGGCCAGCCCCGCCCCGACCACCACGACGTGGTCGGTCCGCCCGGTGACCAGCCGCACCTCAGCTGGTCCGCTTCGTCGCGCTCACGGCCAGCCCCGCCAGCCGCTCGGTCACCGCCGGGTCCGCCACCGGGGCCGCCTCCAGCGCGCGCAGCGCCGACTCGGTCAGCTCGGTGATGCGCCGCTCGCAGGCGTCCACGGCGCCGACCGCCACCAGCTGCTCGCGCACCGCGTCCACCTCCGCGTCGCCCAGGTCGGGGCGGCCCAGCGCGCCCTCCAGCGAGTCCGCGCCGTACTCGACGCCCAGCGCCACGAGCAGGGTGCGCTTGCCCTCGCGCAGGTCGTCGCCCGCGGGCTTGCCGGTGACCGCCGGGTCGCCGAACACGCCGAGCAGGTCGTCGCGCAGCTGGAACGCCACGCCGATGTCCCGGCCGAACGCGCGCAGGCCCTCGACCAGCTCGGCCGAGCCGCCGCCGATCGCCGCGCCCATGTGCAGCGGGCGCTCCACGGTGTAGGCGGCCGTCTTGAGCCGGTCGATGCGCAGCGCGGCGTCGGCCGAGGCGTCGCCGCGCGCCTGGGTCAGCACGTCCAGGTACGGGCCCGCGAGCATCTCGGTGCGCATGTCGCGCCACGGCAGGCTGAGCCGCTGCAGCGCGTCGGTGGGCAGGCCGGCGGCGAACAGCATGTCGTCGGCCCAGGCGAGCGCGACGTCGCCGATCAGCACGGCGGCGGCCAGCCCGAACTGCTCGGGCGAGCTCAGCCAGGAGTTCTCCCGGTGCCGCCTGGCGAACTGGACGTGGATGGTCGGCCTGCCCCTGCGGGTCTCCGAGGCGTCCATGAGGTCGTCGTGGATCAGCGCGCAGGCCTGGATCAGCTCCAGCGAGCTGACGGCGGTGAGCACGCGGCCCGCCGACTCGTGCTCCGGGTCGCCGCCCGCGGCGCGCCAGCCCCACCACGCGAAGGTGGGGCGCACGCGCTTGCCGCCGCTGAGCACGAAGTCCGTGAGCCCGTCCACCGCCTCGGTGAAGCTGCGCTCCATGCGCTCGCCGAGCGCCCGGCGATCGGCGAGGTAGGCGGCCAGGGCCGAGTCAACGTGCTTGGCCAGGTCGAGGTCGAACGGGTGGAGCGCCACGCGTCTATCGTCACCTCTCGCCGCGCGCGCGTGCCAACCGGGGTTCACCTCCCAGCAGGTGAGCAGGGGGGTCCAGGGGGTGGACGTGCCTCTACCCTTGGCGGCATGACGTCGGTGCTCGAACGCCTCGCGGGGAAGACCCCCGCCTTCTCCGTCGAGTTCTTCCCCCCGCGCGACGCGGCGGACGAGCAGGTGCTGTGGCGCGCCATCCGCGAGCTGGAGGCGCTCGACCCGGCCTTCGTGTCCATCACCTACGGCGCGGGCGGCTCCGGCCGCGACCGCACCATCCGGGCCACCGGCCGCGTCGCGCAGGAGACCACCCTGGTGCCCATGGCGCACCTGACCGCCGTCGACCACTCGGTGGCCGAGCTGCGCAACGTCATCGGCTGGTACGCGGCGGTCGGGGTGCGCAACATCCTGGCGCTGCGCGGCGACCCGCCCGGCGACCCGAACGGCGAGTGGACCGCGCACCCGCAGGGGCTCAACTACGCGGAGGAGCTGGTCCGGCTGTGCCGGGAGCTGGGCGACTTCTGCGTGGGCGTCGCGGCGTTCCCGTACGGGCACCCGCGCTCGGCCGACCTGGACACCGACACCGAGCACCTGGTGCGCAAGCTGCGGGCGGGCGCGGACTTCGCCATCGCCCAGCTGTTCTTCGAGGCGGACGACTTCCTGCGGCTGCGCGACCGGGTCGTGGCGCGCGGCTGCGACGCGGCGCTGCTGCCCGGCCTGATGCCGCTGACTACACCCAGGACGCTGGCCAAGACCGTGGAGCTGTCCGGCGCGCCGGTGCCGGACTCGGTGGCGCGCGCGCTGGACCCGTTCACCGGCGACCCGGCCGGGTTCCGCAGGGCGGGCGTCGAGCTGGTCACCAGGATGGGGGAGCGGCTGCTGGCGGAGGGCGTGCCGGGGCTGCACTTCTACACGCTCAACCGGTCCAAGGCGACCCGCGAGGTCGTGGCGAACCTGGGCCTCGCGCCCGCCCGCGCCACGGCGTGACACCGGGCGTTCCGGGGCGGTGGTCCGCCCCGGAACGCGGTGGTCAGACCAGCACGCGGTCCTTGCCCGTGTCCAGCGCGACGCCGAGGCGGTTGAGCGAGTTGATGCTGACGATCAGCACCAGCAGGTCGGCCAGCTCCCTCTCGGACCACTGCGCGGCGGCCCGGTCCCACAGCTCCTGCGGCACCCCGTGCTCGCCGAGCCGGGTCACCGCGTCGGTCAGCTCCAGCGCCAGCCGCTCGGCCGGGCTGAAGAACCCGGACTCGCGCCACGCCGAGACCGCGAACAGCCGCTGGGTGCTCTCACCGGCGGCGATCGCGTCGCTGGAGTGCATGTCCACGCAGAACGAGCAGCCGTTGAGCATCGAGGCGCGCAGCTTGACCAGCTCCATGAGCACGTGGTCGACGTTCCTGCGCGCGTAACCGTCGAGCTGGATCAGGAGCTTGTAGGCGTCGGGGGCGATCTCGCCGAAGTTCATCCTCATACCGGGTGGACGAGGAGGTCCCCTGGTGTGTGACAGAGGCGCCCGTCACAGCGGGCGGGCCGGGGTCAGGCGACCAGGCTGCGGCGGTGCGAGACGACCGCCATGACCACCACGACGAGCGCCGCCCCGCCGGTCAGGCCCGCCACGAGCATCACCCACGGGAACCACGACTGCGAGTCCGGGCCGGGGTAGCGGACCGTCGCCGTCAGCATCGAGGCCTGGCCGGGCTTCGGGTGCCACGACAGCACCGCGTCCTCCTCCTCGCGGCCGTTGGTGTCCACCACCTCGCCGGGGAAGCTGATCTTGACCTGGATGTCCGCGCGCTCGGCGGGCACCGAGGTCAGGTCCACCGAGCCGGACAGCGTCACCAGCTCGCCGGAGCGGCGGAAGTTCAGCTGGTAGCGGCTGCTCGACGCGCTCGTGGCGGTCGCCAGCGCCTTGACCTCGTCGAAGGTCAGCCTGCTGAACGACAGCTGCGTGCCCGCGTAGCCGTCCGCCTGGTAGGCCTTGGTGGTCACCCGGTCGGCCAGCCCGTCCGGCACCTTCAGCTGCGGGCCCGCGTCGGCGTCGCCGGTCGGCGGGGTCGCGGCGACGATCTCCCCGGCCACCAGGTCGTCCTGGGACAGGGCCATCGCGGCGTGCAACCGCACGCAACCCGACAGCGAGAACGCCGCGAGCAGCAGGATCACGGGCAGGAGCAGCGCGGAGGCCCTGGGCACGGGGGCAATCCTGCCGGCAGCCGCGAGCGCGAGCCCGTGCGCACCACCGGTCGGGCGGTCGCAAGTTCGGCATCCCGGTCACGCAAGGCCACCACTGCCGCCGCTGCGCCCCGGTTCCGTTCACCCGTCCACCCCAATCCGGTCACGCAGTGCGATAACCCGGTGGTGGTTCCGGGTAGGTTCGACGCATGTCATCGACCTCCGCAGGTGTGCACGCGGTCAGCAACCGCTACGTCGCCGACTACGCAGCCGCCGACCCGCTCATGGCCACCCAGAGCGGCATCACCGGTCACGACGACCGGCTGACCGACTACTCCCCGCAGGGCCACGCCGCCCGCGAGGAGCTGACCCGCCGCGCCGCGCGCGAGATCGAGGCCGCCGAGCCCGCCGACGCCTCCGAGGCCGTCGCGAAGGCGGTCTTCCTGGAGCGCACCGCCGTCGACCTGGACCTCTACGACGCGGGCGCCCACCAGTCCGACTTGAACGTCATCGCCAGCCCCGTGCAGGGCCTGCGCGAGACCTTCGACCTGATGCCCACCGCCACCACCGAGGACTGGGCGGTCATCGCCAAGCGCCTCGCCGCCCTGCCCGAGGCCGTCGCGAACCTGCGCGCGGGCCTGGGCCGCTCCGCCGACGCGGGCCGGGTCGCCGCGCTGCGCCAGGTCACCAAGGTCGCCGAGCAGTGCGACACCTGGTCGGGTCGCACCACCGGCCGCTCGTTCTTCGCCGACCTGATCGCGCCCGCCCCCGACGACCGGGCGCTGCGCACCGAGCTGGAGGCCGGGGCGCGCGCGGCGGGCGAGGCGTACGCCGACCTCGCCCAGTTCCTGCGCGCCGAGCTCGCCCCCCAGGCCCCGGCCAAGGACGCGGTCGGCGAGGAGGCGTACCGGCTCAAGTCCCGCTTCTTCACCGGCGCGAAGCTCGACCTGGCCGAGGCGTACGCCTGGGGCTGGGAGGAGTTCTCCGGCATCGAGGCCGAGATGCGCGAGGTCGCGGGCCGCATCAAGCCCGGCGCGACGATCGCCGAGGCCCCCGCCGTGCTCGACGCCGACCCGCGCTACCGGGTGACCGGCCAGGACGGGCTGCGGGAGTGGATGCAGGGGCTGTCCGACGCGGCGCTCGCCGACGTGCGCGGCAAGCACTTCGACCTGCCCGACGAGCTGATGGACCTGGAGTGCCGGATCGCCCCGCCCGGCGGCGGCGTCGGCGCGTACTACACCAGCCCCACCCCGGACTTCTCCCGCCCCGGCCGCATGTGGTGGTCCGTGCCCGCCGACCGGCAGGAGTTCTCCACCTGGCGCGAGGTCAGCACCGTCTACCACGAGGGCGTCCCCGGCCACCACCTGCAGATCGCCACGGCGGTCCACCAGGCCGAGAAGCTCAACGACTTCCAGCGCCTGATGTGCTGGATCTCCGGCCACGGCGAGGGCTGGGCGCTGTACGCCGAGCGGCTCATGCGCGAGCTGGGCTACCTCGGCGACCCCGGCGACCTGCTCGGGATGCTGGACTCGCACCTGTTCCGCGCCGCCCGCGTGATCGTCGACATCGGGATGCACCTGGAGCTGGAGATCCCGAAGGGCACCGGCTTCCACGAGGGCGAGCGGTGGACGCCGGAGCTGGGCCTGGAGTTCATGCTCACCCGCACCATCACCGACCCCGCGCACGTGCACGACGAGATCGACCGCTACCTCGGCTGGCCCGGCCAGGCCCCCGCGTACAAGCTCGGCGAGCGGCTGTGGCTGGCC
>NZ_JBQGCX010001076.1:0-2278 GCF_052038725.1 Actinosynnema sp. | reverse complement strand
GCGCGGTAGGCGGCCCCCGGTCCCGCCTCCCCCACCGCGAGGTCGTGGGCCAGCCCGCGCACCAGCGCGGGGTTCCCCCCGGTCACCGGCCACGGGGTCCCGCCGAGCAGCGCGGCGGTGGTCTCCGGTCGCAGTGGCGGGAGGTCGAGCACGAGGGCGCCCGGCGTGCGCGCCACGGCGCCCAGCGGGTCGTCGTCGGGCAGGCGGGGCAGGTCGGTGAGCGCGAGGACGGCGGTCGTGCGTCTCGCCCACGCCGCCAGGTCGAGCAGCGCGCCCACGTCGGCGCCCCCGGCGTCGTCCACGGCCACCAGCAGCGCGCCGCCGCCCGCCGCGACCTCCGCGACCTCGGGCAGCGCGTCCGCCTCGACCACCAGACACCGGAACCCCGCGCCCTCGGCCATCACGACCAGGCGCCCCAGCAGCGCGGTCTTCCCGTGCCCCGGCGCGCCCCTGAGCAGCACCGCGCCCCCGCACCCGCCCGCCGCGCCCTCCAGCAGGGCAGCCAGCGCCTCGCACTGCCCGTCGCGGTCCACCAGCCGCATCCCTCGCCTCCCCCGCGTCCGCCCCGCCGACCTTCAGGCATGTCAACAGCCCTGTCAGTCGTCTTGTCCACGCCCCGACCACCGCGCCCCCACTGGCCGCCCACCCGCGCCGGGAAAACCACGAAGTCCCCTGCCGCGCGGGCGTCCCAGGTCGGACACTCCTGAGCGCACCCCCGCACCCGTTCCAGGAGGCGACCACCGTGACGTTGACCGACGACGAGCACACCGCGCACCGGCACGACGAGGGCGCCGCGGCCTTCCAGGCGCTCGCGACCGCCGCCGCAGGCTGGGGCGCGCTGCGCGCCGCCGTGGAGCTGCGCCTGCCCGACCTGCTCCCGGACGCCCCCACCGCCGTCCCCGACCTGGCGGAGCTGGCGGGCGTCGCGCCGACGCGGCTCGCGCAGCTGGTCGCGGTGCTCGCCGACGTGGGCGTGCTCGCGCTGGACGAGCGCGCCCACGTCCGCCACACGCCGCTCTCCCGCACCCTGCGCACGACCGACGGCCTGGCGCTCACCCGCCTGCTCACGGCGGGCTGGGCGGACGAGGCGTGGCGCGGGCTCGCGGAGGGCGTGCGCACCGACACCTCCCCGCTGGAGCTGGTGCACGGCCGCCCGCTGTTCGACCTCCTCGCCGCCGACCCGGCCGCCGCCGCGGTGTTCCACGACGCGGTGGCCACCGGCCCCGGCGACCCGTTCGACGAGGCGATCCGCTCCGCGCTCGACCTGACCGGGGCCGCGCGGGTGGTCGACGTCGGCGGCGGGCGGGGCAGGCTGCTCGCCGCGCTGCTGCGCGAGCACCCCGTGCTCTCGGGCGTGCTGTTCGACCTGCCCGAGGCGGTCCGGGACGCGGTCCCCGAGCTGCGCGGTGACGACCGGGTCCAGATCCGGGCTGGCGACCTGTTCGCGGACCGGGTCGGCGCGGCGGACGTCTACGTGCTGCGCACGGTCCTGCACGTGCTGGACGACGCGCAGGCCGTGCGGGCGCTGGCCAACGTCCGCGCCGACGCGCCCGCGCACGCCAGGGTCGTGGTCGTGGAAGCGCTTTCCGACGACCAGGCCAACCGGACCTACGCGGCGCACAGCAGCCTGCGGCTGTTCGTGCTGTGCGGCGGGCGCGAGCGCTCGACGGCGGAGTTCGCCGAGCTGTTCGACCGGGCCGGGCTGGAGCTGCGCTCGGTCACCCCGACCGGGACGCCGTACCACCTGCTGGAGGGCGCCCCACGCCTGAGCCCGCGCACGGACGGGTGATCGTCAGCTCTCACCGGGCCGCACTGGTGCGGCTCTGCTCGACTCGGTCCGCGCTGGCCGCCGCCCCACCTGACCCGTTCGCCGGACCGTTCGCGGGATCCGCCGCCCCAGGTGGTCGGGCGCCCCTACCGGCCGCACGACAGCCGCAGGGCGCGGAGCACGAGCCCGGCGGTCGGCGTGGTCCGCGCCCCGGTGGCGGGACCCGCGTTCCGAGCGACGTCGAGCGAGAGCGGGTCGACGACGGTCACCATCGCGGACGCGGGCACCGAGAACTGCCTGACCGCGCTGGAGTCGGTCGCCTTCGAGGGCAGGCGCCTGGCCGGCGAGGACGTCTGGTGCGTCGCGTTCGTGAGCCCGGCGCGGTTCCCGCTGACCAACCAGTTCGGCCTGGCGGTGGTCGGGACCGGCAAGCCCGCCAAGTCGCTGTGGACAGGGGTGGACTACCGGAGTCCTTCGAGCGCGGCGACCTCCCGCCCGGACCGCCGGGCG
>NZ_JBQGCX010001075.1:0-2952 GCF_052038725.1 Actinosynnema sp. | reverse complement strand
GGGGTTGGAGTTGACCAGGGAGACCCGGATGCCCTCCTCGCGCAGCACCCGGCAGGCCTGGGTGCCCGAGTAGTCGAACTCGCAGGCCTGGCCGATCACGATCGGGCCGGACCCGATCACCAGAACGTGCTTGAGGTCAGTCCTCTTCGGCATGTCAGCGGGCCTCGCTCATCAGGGTCACGAACTCGTCGAACAGGGGCGCGGCGTCGTGCGGACCCGCCGCCGCCTCCGGGTGGTACTGCACGCTGAACGCGGGCACGTCCAGGGCGCGCACGCCCTCGACGGTGCCGTCGTTGGGGCAGTAGTGGCTCAGCTGGGCGCGGCCGAAGTCGGTGCCGAACTCCTCGCCGGGCTCGCCCTCCAGGGCGAAGCCGTGGTTCTGCGAGGTGATGGCGACCCGGCCGGACGCCACGTCGATCACCGGGATGTTGATGCCCCGGTGGCCGTAGCGCATCTTGTAGGTCTCGCGGCCCAGCGCCCGGCCGAGGATCTGGTTGCCGAAGCAGATGCCGAACAGCGGGATCTTCCGCTCCAGCACGCCCCTGGTGAGGTCGACGGCGTGCGCCTGGGTGGCGGGGTCGCCGGGGCCGTTGGACAGGAAGACGCCGTCGGCGCCCACCGCCAGCAGCTCGTCCAGGGTGGACGTCAGCGGCAGCACGCGGACCTCAATGCCGCGCGCGGCCAGCATCCTGGGGGTGTTGGACTTGATGCCCAGGTCGAGCGCGGCGACGGTGAACTTCCGCTCGCCGACCGCCTCGACGGTGTAGGGCTCGGGAGTGGTGACGTCGCCCGCGAGGTTCGCGCCCTTCATCTCCGGGGCGCTGCGCACGCGCTCCAGCATCTCCTCGGCGGTGCCCAGCTCGTCGCCGGAGAACACGCCCGCCCGCATGGCGCCGCGCTCGCGCAGGTGCCGGGTCAGCATCCGGGTGTCCACGCCGGAGATGCCGACGACGCCCTGCCGCTCCAGCTCCTCGTCCAGCCCGCGCCGGGAGCGCCAGTTGGACGGCACGCGCGCGGGGTCGCGCACGACGTAGCCCGCGACCCAGATGCGGGTCGACTCGTCGTCCTCGTCGTTCCAGCCGGTGTTGCCGATCTGCGGGGCGGTCTGCACCACGATCTGCCGGTGGTACGACGGGTCGGTCAGGGTCTCCTGGTAGCCGGTCATGGCGGTGGAGAACACCGCCTCGCCCAGCGACGCGCCGCGCGCGCCGTACGCCTCGCCGCGGAAGACGCGGCCGTCCTCCAGCACCAGTGCCGCGCTGCTCATGCCTTGCCTCCCGCGTTCAGGGCGTCCACCCACTGCTCGTACACGTCCTTGTCGTCGCCCCGGAACCCGGTGTCGAGCACCTTGTCCCCGAGCTGCCAGCGCACGACCAGCAGGCCGTCCGCCGTCATCACCTTGTTGGCCAGCCCCCGCGCGGTGCGCGCGCCGCGCACGTCGGCGGCCGGGATCCACAGCGGCGAGGCGCCGTCGCGCTCCACCAGCACGCCCTGCCCGGTCAGCCGCAGCACGGCCTCGGCACGGTGGCCGATGTCGCCGATCGCGACCCGGTCCTGCCAGTCGTCGCCGATGGTGGTGCCCACGTACACGCCGGTGGTCTCCAGCACCGGCTCGCCCTGCTCGGCGGGCGGGGCGGGGAACCGCGCGAGCACCTGCTCCTGGGCGCGGGCGCGCCTGCGCCAGCCGTGCCACATGCCGTAGGCGATCAGCAGGAACACCGCGAGGCACAGCAGGGCCAGGAGGGTGCGGGTCATGGCTGGATCCTTCCGCTGAGCGCGGTGACTCGCCCGCGCAGGACCGTCGCCACGACGGCGGCGGGGAGCTCCATCCCCTCGAACGGGGTGTTCGCCGCGATGCTGGCGAAGTCGGCCCCGCGCACGGTCCAGCGGGCGTCCGGGTCGACCAGCGCCAGGTTCGCGGGCTCGCCGACCGCGATCGGGCGACCCTGGTCGGCGAGGCCGCCGATCTCCGCCGGGCGCTCGGACATGACGCGGGCGACGCCGCGCCAGTCGAGCAGGCCGGTGGCGACCATGGTCTCGGCGACCACGGACAGCGCGGTCTGCAGGCCGAGCATCCCCGGCCGCGCGGCGGACCACTCGCAGTCCTTGTCCTGCACGGCGTGCGGGGCGTGGTCGGTGGCGACGCAGTCGATCGAGCCGTCCGCGAGCGCGGCGCGCAGCGCCAGGACGTCGGACTCGGCGCGCAGCGGCGGGTTGACCTTGTTGACCGGGTCGTAGGTGGCGAGCCTGCGGTCTTCGAGCAGCAGGTGGTGCGGGGTGACCTCGGCGGACACCCGCGTGCCGCGCGCCTTGGCCCAGCGCAGCACGTCGGCGGTGCCCGAGGTGGACACGTGGCACACGTGCAGGCGGGCCTCGGCGTGCAGCGCGAGCAGGCAGTCGCGCGCCACGATCGACTCCTCGGCCGAGGCGGGCCAGCCCTGCAGGCCGAGCCGGGCGGCGTTCTCGCCCTCGTGGGCCTGCGCGCCGACGGTGAGCCTCGGCTCCTCGGCGTGCTGGGCGATCACGGCGTCGAGCGCGCGGCTGTACTCCAGCGCGCGGCGCATCAGCAGCGGGTCGTGCACGCAGTGGCCGTCGTCGGAGAAGACGCGCACGCCGACCTTGGCCATGGTGCCGAGCTCGGCGAGCTTCTCGCCCTCGAGGCCGACGGTGACCGCGCCGACCGGGTGCACGTCGACCAGGCCGACCTCGCGCCCGCGCCGGGCCACGTGCTCGACCACGACGGCGTTGTCGGCCACCGGGTCGGTGTTGGCCATGGCGAACACGGCGGTGTAGCCGCCGAGCGCGGCGGCGGCGGACCCGGTCGCGATGGTCTCGGTGTCCTCGCGGCCGGGTTCGCGCAGGTGGGTGTGCAGGTCGACGAAGCCGGGCAGCAGGACCGCGCCGCCGCCGTCGACGACCTGGGTGTCGTCGTCGATCGTCGCGGCGTCGATC
>NZ_JBQGCX010001074.1:0-5020 GCF_052038725.1 Actinosynnema sp. | reverse complement strand
CAACTGCGTCGAGGTCATGCGCACCCCCGACGAGGTCCTGGTCCGCAACTCCCACCGACCCGACGAGGCCCCGCAGCGGTTCACGTTCGCCGAGTGGGAGTTCTTCACCGCGGGCGCGAAGCAGGGCGTGTTCGACCTCTGAAACCGGAAGGGCGGGCGCCCCGGCAAGGGGACGCCCGCCCGGAGGATCCCGGAATCGGCTACTCCAGCACCACCAGCAGATCCCCGCCTTCGACCTGCTGCACGTTCCCCACCGCCAACCGCGCCACCCGCCCGGCCTTCGGCGCGGTGATCGCGGCCTCCATCTTCATCGCCTCGATCGTCGCCAGGGTCTGCCCCGCGTCGACCTCGTCGCCCTCCGCGACCGACGGCTGGACCACGCCCGAGAACGGGGCCGCCACGTGGTTCGGGTTGGCGCGGTCCGCCTTCTCCGCCGCCGGGACCTCCGCGGCGATCGAGCGGTCCCGCACCTGGATCGGGCGGAGCTGGCCGTTGAGGACCGCCATCACGGTGCGGACCCCGCGCTCGTCCGCCTCGCCGATCGCCTCGAGGCGGATCAGCAGGCGCACGCCCGGCTCCAGGTCCACCGGGTACTCCTCGCCCGGCCGCAGGCCGTAGAAGAAGTCCTTGCTGCTCAGCACGCTCGTGTCGCCGTACGCGTCCCGGTGCGCCAGGTACTCCTTGGTGGGCGCCGGGAACAGCAACCGGTTCAGGGTCGCGCGGGGCTTCTCGGCCAGGCCCTTGCGGTCCTCCTCGGTCAGCTCCGCGACCGCCTTCGGGGCCGCCCTGCCCTTCAGCGCCTTGCTGCGGAACGGCTCCGGCCAGCCGCCGGGCGGGTCGCCCAGCTCGCCGTGCAGGAAGCCGACGACCGAACCCGGCACGTCGAACCTGCCCGGCTCGGCCTCGAACTCGGCCGGGCTCACGCCGGCGCCGACCAGGTGCAGCGCCAGGTCGCCGACCACCTTGGACGACGGCGTCACCTTCACCAGCCTGCCGAGCATCCGGTCGGCGGCGGCGTACATCGCCTCGATCTCCTCGAACTTCTGGCCGAGGCCGAGCGCCACCGCCTGGGTGCGCAGGTTCGACAGCTGGCCGCCGGGGATCTCGTGGCTGTACACCCGCCCCGTCGGGCCGGGGATGCCGGACTCGAACGGCGCGTACACCTTCCGCACCGACTCCCAGTACGGCTCCAGGTCGCACACCGCCGCCAGGTCCAGGCCGGTCGCGTGCGGGGTGTGGTCGGTCGCCGCCACGATCGCCGACAGCGGCGGCTGCGAGGTGGTGCCCGCCATCGACGCCGCCGCGCCGTCCACCGCGTCCACGCCGGACTGGATCGCCGCCAGGTACGTGGCCAGCTGGCCGCCTGCGGTGTCGTGGGTGTGCAGGTGCACCGGCAGGTCGAACTCGCTGCGCAGCGCGGTGATGAGCTTCGCGGCGGCGGGCGGGCGGAGCAGCCCGGCCATGTCCTTCACCGCGAGCACGTGCGCGCCCGCCGACACGATCTGCTCGGCCAGCCGCAGGTAGTAGTCGAGCGTGTAGAGCCGCTCGTCCGGGTTGGACAGGTCGGAGGTGTAGCAGAGCGCGACCTCGGCGACGGCCGTGCCGGTGGCGCGCACCGCCTCGATCGCGGGCCGCATCTGCTCGACGTCGTTCAGCGCGTCGAAGATGCGGAAGATGTCGATGCCGGTCGCGGTGGCCTCCTCGACGAAGGCGCTGGTCACCGCCTCGGGGTACGGCGTGTACCCGACCGTGTTGCGCCCGCGCAGCAGCATCTGCAGCGCGATGTTCGGCACCGCCTCGCGCAGCGCGGCCAGCCGCTCCCACGGGTCCTCGGCGAGGAACCGCAGCGCCACGTCGTAGGTCGCCCCGCCCCACGCCTCCAGCGACAGCAGCTCGGGCGTGAGCCGCGCGACGTGCGGCGCGACGGCCAGCAGGTCCTTGGTGCGCACGCGCGTGGCCAGCAGCGACTGGTGCGCGTCGCGGAACGTGGTGTCGGTGACGCCGACGCGCTCGCTGGAGCGCAGCCACCGCGCGAACCCCTCCGGGCCGAGCTGGTCCAGGCGCTGCTTGCTGCCGGGAGCCGGGTCGGCGGACAGGTCGACGGGCGGCAGCTTCAGCCTGGGGTCCACGGCGGACGGCCGGGCGCCGTTCGGCCGGTTCACCGTCACGTCGGCCAGGTACGTCAGCAGGCGCGTCCCCCGGTCCGCGGAGGAGCGCGCGGTCAGCAGGTGCGGGCGCTTCTCGATGAACGAGGTGGTGACGCGGCCCTCGTAGAAGTCCGGGTCGTCCAGCACCGCCTGCAGGAACGGGATGTTCGTGGACACGCCCCGGATGCGGAACTCGGCGACCGCGCGCCGGGCGCGGGCGACGGCGGCGGAGAACGTGCGGCCCCGGCAGGTCAGCTTGACCAGCATCGAGTCGAAGTGGGCGCTGATCGCGGTGCCGACGCCGGTGGTGCCGCCGTCCAGGCGCACGCCGGAGCCGCCGGGCGAGCGGTAGGCGCTGATCATGCCGGTGTCCGGGCGGAACCCGTTGGCGGGGTCCTCGGTGGTGATGCGGCACTGGAGCGCGGCGCCGCGCAGCTGCACGGTGTCCTGGCTCAGGCCCAGGTCCGCGAGGGTCTCGCCGGAGGCGATGCGCATCTGGGACTGCACGAGGTCGACGTCGGTGACCTCCTCGGTGACCGTGTGCTCGACCTGGATGCGCGGGTTCATCTCGATGAACACGTAGTTCCCGCGCGGGTCGAGCAGGAACTCGACGGTGCCCGCGTTGCGGTACCCGATGTGCCGCGCGAACCTGACCGCGTCGCCGCAGATCCGCTCGCGCAGCTCCGGCGGGAGGTTCGGGGCGGGCGCGATCTCGATGACCTTCTGGTGGCGGCGCTGCACCGAGCAGTCGCGCTCGAACAGGTGGATCACGCCGCCCTGCCCGTCCGCGAGGATCTGCACCTCGATGTGCCGGGGCTCGACCACGGCCTGCTCCAGGAACACCGTCGGGTCCCCGAAGGCGGACTCGGCCTCGCGGGACGCGGCCTCGATCGCCTCGCGCAGCGCGGCCGGGTCCTCGACGCGCCGCATCCCGCGCCCGCCGCCGCCCGCGACGGCCTTGACGAACACCGGGAAGCCGATGTCGTCGGCCGCCGCGAGCAGCGCGTCGACGTCGCTGGACGGGTCGCTGGACTTGAGCACGGGTAGCCCGGCGGCGCGGGCGGCGGCGATGGCGCTGGCCTTGTTGCCGGTCAGCTCCAGCACCTCGGTGGGGGGACCCACGAAGGTGATCCCCGCGTCGGCGCAGGCCTTGGCCAGTCCGGGGTTCTCGGAGAGGAAGCCGTAACCGGGGTACACGGCGTCGGCGCCCGCCTTGCGCGCGGCCTTGATGACCTCGTCGACGGACAGGTACGCCCGCACGGGGTGGCCGGGCTCGCCGATCTCGTAGGACTCGTCCGCCTTCAGCCGGTGCAGGGAGTTGCGGTCCTCGTGGGGGAAGACCGCGACCGTGCCCGCGCCCAGCTCGTAAGCGGCGCGGAACGCCCGGATGGCGATCTCGCCGCGGTTGGCGACAAGTACCTTGCGGAACATTCTGCGTTCCTCCCGGTCACTCGATGGCAATCAAGGCACGCTACCGTGCGCGTCCCGCCAATCGGGAGATCCATCTCACGTGACGGACATCATTCCCACATGTCTCGACACGAGCCCGACCTGCGGTGATCCTCCCCCCTGCGAGGGACCCCCGCACCCGCTGTCCGGACGCGCGGTGATCGCCTTATAACGCTCGATCACGAAAAGATCACGTGCCGTTAGCTACATCGGGTGACAACTAGGGGGTCCGTCTCGGTAGTGTGGGAATTATGGCCGGGGCTGAAGGGACTGGGCAGCCTGCTGCCCGCACGCATTTCGACGTCGTCCTGCGCGGGTACAACCAGCGTCAGGTGAACGAGCGCGTCACGCGCTTGGAGTTCGACCTCAAGAACGCGGCGCGCGCGCACGACGCCGCGAACGCCCAGGTGGCGGAGCTGACGAAGCTCCTCACAGGCACCCGCGCCGAGCTGGACAAGGTCAAGGGCCAGTTGGCCAGCCTCGCCAACAGCCCGCTGAACGCCTCGAACGTCACCGAGCGCGTGCGGGTCATGATGACCTTGGCCGAGGAGGAGATCGCCGACATACGCCAGGCCGCGCTGACCGAGGCCAACGCGACCAGGGAGGACGCCTCCAGGGCCGCCGCCGAGGGGCAGGCCGCGCACCAGCGCGCGATGGCCGAGCTGGAGGCGCGCGGCAGGCAGCTGGAGGCCGCGCACATCCAGCGGACCACCGAGCTGGAGCGGCAGCACGAGGAGCGCAGGGCGGAGCTGGAGCGCGCGCACGAGGAGATGCGGCTCAAGCTGACCGCCGAGCACACCGGGCTGATGGCGGAGGCGCGCACGGAGCGCGAGCGGTCGGTCGCCGAGTTCGAGGCGAAGAACGCCGACCTGGAGCAGCGGCGGACCGAGCTGGAGCAGAAGTACAAGGTCTACCACGACGACCTCGACAAGGAGTACGACGAGCTGAAGACCGCGCTCCGCAAGGAGCACGAGCGGCACGTCGTCGAGGCGAAGGCGGAGGCGGCGAAGCTGCTGGCGTCGGCCAACGACGAGGCGGCGCGGTTGGTCGGCGGGGCCACCGAGGAGGCCGCGCGGCTCAAGGCCGAGTCGGACGCGCAGATCGCCGAGCTGGAGTCCGAGGCGCTCGGGAAGGCCGAGAAGACGGTCGCGGACGCGAACGCGCTCGCGGAGAAGACCGTGACCGAGGCCAACGAGCTGGCCGGGAAGACCGTGGCCGACGCGAACGCGCTGGCCGAGAAGACCGTGACCGAGGCGACGGCGCTCGCCGAGAAGACCGTCGCGGACGCCAACGCGCTGGCCGAGCAGACGACCACCGAGGCCGTCGAGGCGGCGGAGAAGCTGACGGCCGAGACGAACGCGGCGGCCGAGCGGACCGTGGCCGAGGCCAACGCGCTCGCGGAGAGGACCACGTCCGAGGCGACG
>NZ_JBQGCX010001073.1:0-1928 GCF_052038725.1 Actinosynnema sp. | reverse complement strand
AGCCCCACCCCTCGGCCGCCGAGGCCGACGCGGTCAGCCACGCCCGCCCGAGCAGCTCGTCGCGCACCGCGTCCGGCTGCCGCCCGTGGAACAGCACCGCCCGCCCCAGCGGGGCCGCCAGCTCCCGCAACCGCTCCCGCTCCGGCCCGTCGCCGACGAAGTGCACCACCAGGTCGGGGAACCGCGCCAGCACCTCGGGCAGCCGCTCCAGCAGCAGGTCGACCCGCTTGTGCGGCACCAGCCTGCCCACCACCACGATCGTCGGCGCGGCCGTCCGCCCGACCTCCGGGAACACCCGCGCGGTCCCGTTCGGCACGATGAACACCGGGGCGCGCAGCTTCAGCCGCCCCCGCATCTCCCGCCGGGTCGACGGCGACACCGCCACGTGCGCCCGCCCGCCGTACACCCGCCGCGACACCGGGCCCTCCAGCCACCGCCCCACCGCCGCCAGCGGCCGGGGGAAGCGCAGCGCGAACTGGTCCTGGTGCACGTGGTGCACCGGCTGCACCACCGGTGTCGCGCGCGGCAGGAACAGCGGCGAGAAGAACGGGATGCCGTTCTGGCAGTCCACGACGGCGTCGAACCGGTGCCCGTGCCGCGCCATCCGCAGCGCCGCCCGCCCGTACACGCCGAGCGTCCCGCCGGCCCGCAGGAATCGCATTCCGTCGATCACCTCGGACCTCGGCGCGCCTTTCTCGTGCGCCGTGAACCAGGTCACCTCCGCGCCCGCCGCGACCCACCGCTTGCCGATTTCGTGCATGTACTGCTCCGCGCCGCCCGCCAGGCTGTGCCGGACGTCCCGCCAATTCAGCACCAGCACGTGCCTGCCGAACAGCTCGACCGCGCTCACCGCGCCACCGCCGTCCGGTAGAGGCTGACCACGGACGCGAAGGACGCGATCCCGTCGCGCACCGGGTGGAACGTGGAGCGCCGGTCGTCGGTCCAGTCCACCGGCACCTCGACGATCTCCCCGCCCGCCTCGCGCACCCGCCGCAGCAGCTCCACGTCGAACGCGAACCCGTCCACCCGGCACCGCTCCAGCGCCGCGCCCAGCGCGTCCCCGCGGAAGAACTTGAAGCCGCACTGGGTGTCGCGCACGCACGGCACCAGCGGTCTGGTGAGGGTGCGGAACACCCGCCCGCCCACCCGCCTGCCCAGCGGTTGCCTGGTCACGAACCGCGCGCCGGGCGCGTGCCTGGACGCGATGACGGCGGCGGCGCCCGCGCGCAGCTCGGCCATGGTCCTGGTCAGGGTCTCGACGGGCGTGGACAGGTCCGCGTCGAAGAAGCCCGCGTAGGGCGCGGTGCAGGCGGACAGGCCACGTCGGACCGCGGCGCCCTTGCCGGGTTCGGCGCAGCCGATGACCTCGATGCCGACCCGCCCGGTCGGCACGCTCGCGGCCACGGCCGCGCTGTCGTCGGAACTGCCGTTGTCCACGACCACCAGCCGGGACGTCCACGGCTGGGTCTCCAGGAAGGCCGCGGCGCGCTTCAGTGAGCCCGCTAACCGGTCCGCCTCGTTGAAGGCGGGAACAACGATCTCAAGCTCAACCGCGTCCGCGACGCGGCTCAGGCTTGACCTCATGGTGGGCTTTCCTCCGAAGCAGTGGCTGAACTTCTCCGGGCGCGCTCGTCCGCCGCAGGAATAGGGGGTGACGTAGCCGGGAGAAAAGTGTGCAGGGCGTCACGGGCCATCCGTCGACGCCATCACTGACGCACATCGGGGAGGCCCCGAGGGACGTTACCAAGTGTGTTTGCGAAAATCGTTCAGGCCCGGAATCTCAGGGGGCATGTCACACGAAAGAGTGGATATTCCGCAGGGGGTGACAATCATCGCCCGAAAATGTGATCCCACGCTTCTGTGAATAACGGGAGGGGAAATCCGAAAAATGCGGAGATGTTTTACGCGGAACCCGCGCCGCGCCAGGC
>NZ_JBQGCX010001072.1:0-3298 GCF_052038725.1 Actinosynnema sp. | reverse complement strand
GGGGCGGGGGGTGACCTCGGGGGTCGCGGGGGCGGGGCTGGCCGGGGCGCCGCCCGAGGTCGACCCGCTCGCCGCGCTCCAGGCGCTGGCCGCTTCGTCCGACTCGCTCTCGACGGAACAGGTCCTCGCCCAGCTCCAGGCCACCGGCACCGCCGACCCGCTCGACGGCCTGCCCTACACCGACGACCTCGCCGCCGACTCGCTGATCGAGCTGGAGGCCGTGCTCGCTGCGTTCCGCGCCGCCGACACCGCGCCCGGCCCCGCACGCCTGGTCACCGATTCCCCGCATTGGTACGCCGTGTGCTTCCCGCTACGCGCCCACAAGGAGGCGTTCCTCACCGCGATCGGCCTCCCACCCTTCGCCGACAAGTACGTCGATGGCCACCACCTGGCCGCCGTGCTGCACGTCGCGCTCCCCACGACCGACGAAGGGAGGTGATCACCCTGCGTAACGCCTTCTCTCGCGCGCTCGCCGGTGTCCGCCGGGCCGTGTCCCGCCGCCCCCGCCAGGCATCCGGCGGCTCCAACACCGGCGGCAGCCCGGTCCGCCGCTGACCCCGCGTCCCCGCCTGGTGACCGCCGCACGTTCGAGAACACCCCGCCCGTGCGGCGGTGCCGGTGGTGGTCGACATGGGAAGACGAGGCCCGGCCGCCAAGCCCACCAGCCTGCGTGTCCTGCACGGCGACCGCGCCGACCGGATCAACAGCTCCGAACCGGTGCCGCCCACGCAGGAAGTCACCTGCCCGGACTGGGCCTCGGACGGTGCCCGCGCGATCTGGGCGCGGCTCGCGCCGGGCCTGGAGCAACGCGGAGTGCTCACCGCCTGGGACCTGGATGCGTTCCTGATCCTGTGCGAGGCGTTGTCGCGCTACCGCCAGGCCACCACCCTGATCACCTCCTCCCACCTGCTCGTGCAGGGGGCCGGAGGGCTGGTGAAGAACCCGGCGCTCCAGATCCAGGCCGAGGCCGAACGCATGTTCCTGAGCTACGCCAGCAGGTTCGGCCTGACCCCGTCCGACCGCCAGGCCATCAAGGTGGAGGTGGGCGGCGACCAGAACCACCAGGGCGGGCCGGGCCGCCTCCTCAGCTGAGTCCCGCGCCACCGCCGAGACCTCCCAGACCCGCCCGCGCACCGGCACCGCCACGCCCCGAAACCCCACGAAGACACCCACCCGCGGGGCGCGGTTGCCGGTGTGCGGGCGCACCTTCGACGGCCGCACCTGCCGCAAGCGCGGCGAGCACCTGTGCGTGCCACGCGCTGATCACGCGCAGGCGTTCGCCGAAGAGATCTGCGTCCACACCAAGGACCGGTGGGCGCGGCGGCCGTTCATCCTCGCGCCGTGGCAGCGCGACGAGGTCGTGCGACCGTTGTTCGGCGAGGTCCGCTGGGACGACGAGGCCGGGTGCTACGTCCGCCGGTTCCGCATCGCGTGGATCGAGCTGGCCCGCAAGAACGGCAAATCCGAATTGTTGGCGTTCGTGGCGCTGTACCTGCTGGTCGGCGACAGCGTGGAGTCGGCGGAGGTCTACGGCTGCGCCCGCGACACCGACCAGGCACGGCTCGTGTTCAACGTCGCCGCCCGCATGGTCCGTCTCAGCCCGGTCCTGTCGCGGCGACTGCGGGTCATCGAGCACTCGGCACGGATCGTGGACGAGCGGACCAACTCCGTCTACGTCGTGGTGCCCTCGGATGCGCTGGGCAACCTGGGCAGCAATCCGAGCTGCGTGATCTTCGACGAGGTGTTGACCCAGCCCAACGGCGATTTCTGGAATGCGATGCGCACCGGCATGGGCACCCGGCTAGAGCCGTTGTTGATCGCGGCCACCACTGCGGGCAATGACCCGGCCAGCTTCGCCAAGGCCGAGCACGACGAGTGCGTGAAGATCGCGGAGAACCCGGCACGGGCACCGCACCGGTTCGTGTACCTGCGCAACCTGCCCGAGGACGCCGACCCGTGGGACGAGGCGAACTGGCACCTGAGCAACCCTGCGTTGGGCGACTTCCTGTCGCTGGCCGCGCTGCGGGAGGAAGCCCTTGAGGCCCGCAATGACCCGGCGCGCGAGAACGTGTTCCGGCAGTTTCGGCTCAACCAGTGGGTGTCGCAGTCGAGCCGGTGGATGCCGATGCACCTCTACACCGCGTGCACGGGCAGCACCCGCGAGAACCCCGAGGACCTGCGCCGCGAACTAGCTGGCCGGGTCGCATGGGGCGGGCTCGACCTGGCCGCGCGCTTGGACCTGACCGCCTGGTGCCTGATCGTGCCCGACGGCATCGACGGCCATCCGAGCGCGTTGTGGCGGTTCTGGCTGCCCGAGGCTGGGGTCCAGTTCCTGGACGAGCGCACCGAGGGCCGGGTCTCCCGGTGGGCTGCGGCGGGGTGGATCACCGTCACCGAAGGCGAGGTCATCGACTACGACCGGGTGGAGGCCGACATCGTCGCCGACACCGCGCTGCTGCGGGTCGCGGACATCTCCTACGACGAGTGGTCGGGCGAGCCGGTCCGTCAGCGCCTGGAGAAGGTGACAGTCGACAAGATTTATCCTGTGGCCCAGACGTAACGGGGCATGACGCACGGCAGGACCGCGCTGATGGGCCTGACGAAAAGCCGGGGGTGGTCGCACCACGGCAACCCCGTCGCGGCGGTCTGCTTCGACGCGGTGGAGCTTCGTCACCCTCCCGGTGATCCGGACCTGATCCGGCCCGACAAGCCCGAGCGCGGCAAGACCGGCCGCCGCATCGACGCGGTGCCCACTGCCGCGATGGCCGTGGGTGGCTGGAAGCTGCGCGGCGCGAAGCCGCGCAAGTCCGGCCGCATGGTCGTCATGTAACCGGGTGGTCCCTGCGGGGACGGCGTGAGCTTTGTGGTGGTCGCCCTTGGCCATCACCACGAAGTTCGAGCTGTCCGCCGCCCAGTGGGTCGCCCGGTTGAGCAAGCTGCACGACTACCAGCTCCCGGAACTGGAGGCTCTTGACGCCTACTACGAGGGCGAACAGCCGCTCTCGTACATGCACCCGGAGCTGACCCGTCGGCTCGACGGCCGGGTGCGCCAAGTGGTGGTCAACTGGCCGCAACTCGTGGTCGACGCGCTGGACGAGCGTCTGGACGTGACGGGGTTCCGGCTCGGCGGCGAGCAGTCCGCCGATGCCGAGCTGTGGCGGATCTGGCGCGCCAACAGGATGCACCTGGCCTCGGAACAAGCGCACATCGACGCCTTGGTGCTCGGGCGCGCGTTCGCGATCGTGGGCACCAACGAGGACCGGCCCGACACCCCGCTGGTCACCGTCGAATCCCCGCT
>NZ_JBQGCX010001071.1:0-1876 GCF_052038725.1 Actinosynnema sp. | reverse complement strand
CTCGCTGCCCGCCGGGACCTCCCTCCCCGGCGGGCGCGCGGCCAGGATCGGGACCGACGCGAGGAGGTGCGCGGTGTTCACCAGGTTCAGGGCCGTCGTGGTGGCGGTCGTGGCTGTGCTGCTCGGCGGCGTCGTGGTGGTGCTGCACAGCGGCGTGGCGCCCGCCCAGCAGGACGACCCGCCGCCGCCCCAGCGGATCGCGTACGCGGGCACGGAGCACCGGGGCATCGGGCGCGTGCCCGTCGGCTACCCGACGGACCTCCCGAGCCCGCCCCTGTTCGACGACCGGCCCTCCCACTTCGACGACGAGGTGTCGGCGCGCGGCGGGCTCGTGGTGTTCGTCAGCATGAGGGCCGAGAAGCTGCCGCAGGTGTTCCTGCGCCAGCGCGACGGGGTCGTCGTGCAGCTGACCGAGGGCATGCACGCCTGCCACCCGCAGCTCACCCCAGACCTGGGAACCGTGGTGTTCCAGCAGGTGCGGTCCGACGGGCGCGGCGAGCTGTGGGCGGTCGGCGTGGACGGGACGAACCTGCGCCGCATCACCCCCGAGGGCGCCGAGCCCGAGGAGTGGCCGACCGTCTCCCCGGACGGGCAGCGCGTCGCGTTCAGCGCGGGCGGGCAGATCCGCAGCAGGCCCCTCGCGGGCGGGCCCTCCACGCAGCTCACCGACGAACCCGGCGGTGGCGCGGGCGAACCGGTGTGGCACCCGACCGAGGACCGGATCGTCTACAAGCTCGGGGACGGGCGCGCGCGGCTGCGCGTGCTGGAGGACGGGGCCAGCCGGGACTTCTTCGCCGAGAACCAGGCGGGGTGGAGCGGCCGGTGGCCGGTGTGGATGCCGGACGGCGAGGCGCTGCTGTTCATCAGCTGCGGCTGCCTGGAGGCGGACCCGAGGGAGGGCGTCTACCGGGTCGCGGGCGACGGAGGTGAACCGGTCGGGGCCGCGCCGCAACTGCTGCTCAGGGAGGACCGGCTGGTCAGCGCGCCCGCCTGGCTCGGCGACCCGGTGACCGGGACGCTGCTGATCGCGCGCACCACCGCGTCGGCGCGCAACGAGGTGCGGTTGCACGACATCCAGCCGGACGGCACCGATCCCAGGGACCTCGGGATCGCGCTCGCGCTGGAGCACCCGGACATCGCCTCCGACTCCCGGCTGCTGTTCAAGCCGACCGGCGGCTACGACCCGTGGACGCTGCGGCAGACCTACTCCCCGGACGGCCGCAGGATCGTCTACACCGCCTTCGAGGGACCGCTCGGCTCGCGCCTGCAGCGGATCTGGACCGCGAACGCGGACGGCTCGGACCCGGTGCGGCTGGAGGTCTCCGACCGGCTGCCCACCGACTGGGAGTTCGACCCGGCCTGGTCGCCGGACGGCCAGCAGATCGCCATCACCCGCCGCTCGCCCGGCGGCATCCGGCCGGACAACGGGCCCAGCCGGATCGCGATCGTGGAGGCCGCCACCGGGCAGGTCCTGCGCGAGCTCGTCGCGCCGCCCGGAGCCGAGGGCCAGGAGGACACCCAGCCCGCGTGGTCGCCGGACGGGCGCACCCTGTCGTTCACCAGGGGCGTGGTGTTCGACGACGACACCGGCACCGAGGTGCGCGACAACCACATCTGGACCGCCGACGCGGCCACCCTCGGCAACCAGCGCGACATCAGCGAGATCGCCTGCGGCACGGCCTCGCTGTGCGAGGTGACCGACGACAGCTCGGTGTTCAGCCCCGACAGCGGCGACCTGGTGTTCAACCGCGAGCAGGACGCGCTCATCTCGTTCGACCTCGACCGGGAGACCTGCCGCGTGCTGGTCCCGCGGGGCGGCACCCAGTGCGGGGCGCCCGTGGTGAACGAGCCCGGCCCGTTCCAGCCGCGCGACGCC
>NZ_JBQGCX010001070.1:0-1952 GCF_052038725.1 Actinosynnema sp. | reverse complement strand
ACCCGGCGAACGCGGCGGCGCCCGCCCACTCGGCCGCCGCCGTCCAGGCCGCGCCACCGCGGTTCCCGCGCCCCACCAGGTCGTCGAGCACCGCCGAGTGCATGGTCACGCAGAACGGGCACCGGTTGGCCTCGGACACCGCCGTCGACACCGCCTCCTTCACCGCCCTCGGCGCCCGGCCCGGCACCAGCAGCGTCTCCCGCAGCACCAGCCACACGGCCGCGAGCACGTCCGGCGCGGGGGAGTGCAGCGCGACCGGCGGGGCGAGCACCCCGAAGTCGCGCTCCAGCTCCCGGTACACCCTGGCCACCGGCCCGTCCGCCGCGCCGTGCCGCACCGGCCGCACCCGCCGCACCTGCGCCGTGGACAGCCCGCGCAGCCCCGCCGAGACCACACCCCGCAACACCATCGACCCCTCCACCGGGAACCAGGGGCGCGCGGTCACCGGACCGGCCGCACCCGCATCGGCAGCCCGCCGCGCACCCGCAGCGTCAGCATGGGCTCCGCGCGCACCCGGTGGCCGGGCGCGGTGCTCAGCCGCAGCTCCCTGGCCACGCACGCGGTCACGATCGTCGCCTCCAGCACCCCGAGCGCGCTGCCCACGCACACCCTGGGACCGGCGCCGAACGGCAGGTAGGCGTAGCGGGGCCTGCCCGCCGCCCGCGCCGGGTCGAACCGCTCGGGGTCGAACCGGTCCGGGTCCTCCCACAGGCCGGGGTGCCGGTGCAGCGTGTACGGGCAGATCAGCACGTCCGCGCCCGCGGGCACCGGGTAGCCGCCGACCTCGTCGGCCTCCCGCGCCTGCCGGGGCAGCAGCCACACCGCCGGGTACAGCCGCATGACCTCCTGCAGCACCATGCCGGTGTAGCGCAGCCGGTGCACGTCCTCGAACACCGGCACCCGGTCGCCCAGCACCTCGACGGCCTCGGCGTGCACCCGCTCCCACACCTCGGGGTGCCGGTCCAGCAGGTGGAAGGTCCAGCTGAGCGTGCTCGCCGTCGTCTCGTGCCCGGCCAGCAGCAGCGTCACCAGCTCGTCGCGCATCCGCAGCCGCCCGGCCCTCGGGTCGGCCTCGCCGCGCACCGACTCGACCAGCCGCGTGAGCACGTCGTCCCCGTCCGGGCCGGGGATCGCGGCGCGCTCGGCGGCCAACCGCGCCACCACCTGCTCCAGGTCGGCGCGCGCCCGCCGGAACCGCAGTTGCCGGGGCAGCGGCAGCCACGTCGGCAGCGCGCCCAGCGTCATCATCTCGAACATCGCCTGGTCCTGGACCGCCTCGAACGAGGAGCCGACCGAGTCGAACGCGCCCAGGTCCGCGTCCAGCAGCGACCGGCCCAGCACGGCCAGCGTCAACCCGGTCATCTCGGCGCTGATGTCCACCGGCCCGTCCCCGGCCCGCGCGCGCAGCCGCGCCACCAGCCGCACCGCCTCCTGGGCGATCGCGTCCGCCTTGCCGTTGACCCTGCGGGCCTGGAAGCCCGGCCCGATGGTGCGGCGCTGCGCCTTCCACTTCTCGCCCTCGCTGGTCAGCAGCCCGTCGCCGAGCGCGCGCCGGGCGTGCACCAGGCCGATGCCCTTGCGGTAGTTGGCGGCGTGGTCGGCGAGCACGTGCTTGGCGTGGTCGGGGTGGTTGAAGAAGTGCAGCGACCTCGGCCCCAGCCGCAGCCGCACGGCGTCGCCGTAGCGGGCGGCCACCGAGGTCATCACCTCCAGCCGGTCCCGCGCCATCCTGGCCAGCAGCGCCGGGGCCTGCCGCGCGGGCGGGCCGGGGAACTCGCGCACCGGCCGCACGGCGGTCACGCCGACACCCCGGCGCCGAACGCCGAGGCGATCCGCTGCCGCCACACCTCGTAGGCGGGCACGCCGGGCCGCTCGGGCAGCTCCGCCACCGGGCCCGGCCGGGTCCGGTCGCACAGCTCCTTGGCCTCGCGCGGGGTGATCCCGCAGAACAC
>NZ_JBQGCX010001069.1:0-6341 GCF_052038725.1 Actinosynnema sp. | reverse complement strand
CTCACCCCCCGCCCCCACGGGCGTCTTGACTGGCGTGCTTGCGTCAACGGAGCCAAACCGTATAAGAGGGACCCCGCCCACCGCAGGGGTACAACGGGACCACAGGACCAACGGTCACCGGCCGGCAGAGCCTGTGCCCCTCTTTTTTGGAGGTCTGCCCCGCCGGCGAGGCGTGCCCTTCAGCTCTTGACTTTCAGCTCTTGACTTTCAGCTCTTGCCCTTCAGCTCTTGCCCTTCAGCCCCCCCCTCTCGCCCTCCACCCTCAAACCCCACCCACCACAATGGCCGAATGGCCACCCCCGTGATCCGCCCCGCCCACCCGGAGGACCTTCCCGCCTTAGCCGCGCTGAGGTGGCACTGGACCCTGGAGTCGAGAGGCGCACACCCCTCGTCCCCGCAAGAAGCGTTCACCACCCACTTCACCGCCTGGGCACAAGACCACGCCCAATCGCACCACTGCCTGGTCCTCCTGCGCGACGACCGGATCATCGGCATGGCCTGGCTGGCGCTGGTCCCCCGAGTCCCCCACCCCTTCGCCCCCGACCGCGCCTCCGGCGACCTCCAGTGCGTCTACGTGACACCGGAGGAGCGCAACACCGGCCTGGGCGGAGAGCTGGTCACCGCCGCACTGCGCCTCGCCTCAGAACTGAACCTCGAACGCGTGACCGTGCACTCCAGCGACCGGGCCGTCCCCGCTTGCACCCGTTCCGGTTTCACCCTCCACCCGAACCTGCTCCAAGCCGTCCCCGCCCCATAACCCCCACCCCACAACCCCCGCACAACACGAACGCCGCCCCGCGAAACCGCGGGACGGCGTCCGAAAACCTCAGCCCCCACCCGTCATCACGAAGGCAGCTGCGTCCAGTCCACGTTCGCGTGCAGGTCCCGGTTCGGCCGCTCCCGAGCCTGGAACCCGTACGGGTCCCAGTTGTTCGTGTGCCAGGCGTTCTGCAGGTACGTGCTCGGCTTGTTCGGAACCCGCGAAGCAGGCCCCTTGTAGTCCCACAGCGTCACCCGAGCGCCCTGCGCGTTGACCAGGTAGAAGTTCACCCCACCGGCAGTCCAGTCGAACCCGTACTCGTAGTACTGCGTCGAGCTGTTGTACCCGTGGATCGCGGGCACCGAAGCAGGCTGGTTCTCCGCCCCGCTCAGCTGCACGCAGTCGCCGAAGGTCGTCGAGAAGCACGTGGAGATGATCTTCCCCGCCCGCAGGTCGATGACCCGCGAGACCTTCCGCAGCTGGTCGTTGCTCGCGTTGTAGTCCGTCCAGATCGTCAGGTACACGACCTCGGGCTGCGCGCACAGCCACTCGAAGTCGATCTCGTCGTTGTCCGGGAGCCCGTTCCCGTTCCGGTCGGCGTGGTCGCTGCTGTACGTGAACGCCCCGGTCACCACGCCTGCGCGCGGCTGGGAGGCGCAGTCCGCCGACTTCATCCGGGTGCTGAACGTCCCGTACTTGAACTGCTGGTTGCTGGCGATCTCCACGCCACCGCCCGGACTGGGGTTGGCCCCGGACTTCAGGGTCAGCCGCAGCGCCCGCCCGTCGTCCGCGCCGCTGTCGGCGACGGATCCGGTGGCGTTGAGCGAGGTGGTCTTGTGGAAGATCGGCGAGGTGGTCGCGGTCCAGTTCTCCCGCTGCCCGACGGGCGCGGCTGTGGACGTGGCGACGACGAACAGGCCGGCCGAGAGGACGGCGCCCAGGACGGCAGCCCGTCCGGCCGCGCGCTTGGTGATCACGTGGTGCTCCTCGTGCAGGGTCACCGCGCCGGGGTCAGGGAAGGCGCGGCGCTCCGAGGTTATCCGTTCGTGACCGCTTTCGGAGCTGCTCACGCCCCCTATTCCACATCCGCGCGTCCCCGCGCCTCACTCCCACGCGCCCCCGGCGCCTCATCCCTCCGGCCGGTTCAGCACGCCCACCAGCAGCGCGTGCACCGCCTCGTGGCTCTTGGGGTCGACCCCGGCCACCGAGCCGCCGGTCACCCCGTACCACTCGTCCGCGCCCTCGTACCGCACCTCCGCCTTGAACTTCCCGTCCGCGCCGACGGTCGTCCGCAGCTCCAGGTCACCGGTGACGACCCCGACCTCGTCGGTCATCACCCCGCCCGGCCCGGCCACGAAGGGGGAAGAGTGGTCCGCCATCAACACCTCCCGAGCATCGTCTGCAACGCAGACTTCTCCGCCGAGTCCACCGTCAAACCCCAGGTGTGCTTCGTCCTGGTCCACATCTTGGCGTACGTGCACCAGTACGAGCTCGACGGCGGCTTCCACTGCGCGGGGTCCTTGTCCCCCTTCGACTGGTTCACGTCGTCCGTCACCGCGATCAGCTGCGGCCCCGACAGGTCGTTGGCGAACGACTGCCGCCGGGCGGTGGTCCAGGTCCGCGCCCCCGACCGCCACGCCTCGGCCAGCGGCACCACGTGGTCGATGTCCACGTCCGACGCCGCGCTCCAGCTCGCCCCGTCGTACGGGCTGACCCAGGTCCCCGAGGTCGCCGCGCAGGCCGAGTCGGTGACCACGTTCACCCCGTCGCGCTTGAGCACCGTCTCGCGCGTGTTGCACGCCCCGGACACGGTGACCCAGTGCGGGAACAGCTCCCGCGAGTAGCCGCTGGAGGTGCCCTCCGCCGCGACCGCGAGCCCGGCCAGCTCGGACAGGGCCGTGCTGGTGCCCGGAATCCCCGGAGGGGCGGCCTGGGCGGTGGGCGCGAGGCCGAGCGCCAGCGCCCCGGCCAGGAGCAGGCGAGTCGAGAACCGCGCGGTTCGATTGACCGTTGACATAATTCCGACCTTCCTGGTGGGAAGCACTCGGAATCACTCTGACGGGCCGCTCCTGGCCTTTCAACGCATTCTGCGTTGCCCGCGGGTTACCAATTCACGAAAATACCCGAAAAATCACTCAGCGCATTCCCCGGACAAGCCTCAGGTCCTCCGTGTGGCGGTACCAGGTCCACTTCGACATCGGCCTCGGGTGCGCGTGGCCGTCCGATTCCACGTGCGCGGGGACGCAGCCGAGCTGGAACGCCCGCCCGGCCGTCGTGGTCGTCCTCTTCCCCAGCAGCCGCCGCTGCACCACCCGCACCACCAGCCCGGCCCCGCCGTCCGGGTCGGGCGTGACCTCCAGCCGGGACGCGGGCCCGCGCAGCACCACGGTGTCGTCGCAGTAGCCGACCCCGCGCACCGGTCCGAGCGAGCCGAGCCCGACCAGCACCCCGCCGACGTCGTCGCGCACCAGCGGCACCCGGTCGGCGTCGCCGGTGCGGGCGAGGTCGAGCGCCCGACCGAGGTCCGTCGGCAGCCCCCACAGCTCCGCGACCTGTGACTTCGGCGACACCGGGGCGTACCCGACGACCACTTCGGCCAACCGTTCGGTGCGCAGAAGGCGCAACGCCACGGCGTTCAGGTCGCCGTCCGTGCCCACGACCACGAGACGGCGGTCGCCCAGGTCAGCGAGCACCGGGTCCACCTCGGTCTTCCCCGGCCGTTCGGAGACCCGCCGCACCTCGAACCCGTCACCGTCCGTGATCAATGGCGACTGCGTGTTTCCGCAGGCCAGCACGATTCCGCGCACCTTCATCTCCTGGTCTACGCTCAACGACCGTCCGTCGACGGCCACGCCGCCGCAGGCCGCCGTCCTTGCCCGTTGCAACCGCTTGGAGTTTCACATGCCGGCCGTAGTGCTGATCGGTGCCCAGTGGGGCGATGAGGGCAAGGGCAAGGCGACCGACCTGCTCGGCGAGCGCGTCCAGTGGGTCGTGCGCTACCAGGGCGGCAACAACGCGGGCCACACCGTGGTGCTGCCCGACGGCAAGAAGTTCGCCCTGCACCTGATCCCGTCCGGCATCCTCACGCCCGGCGTGACCAGCGTGATCGGCAACGGCGTCGTGGTCGACCCCGCCGTGCTGCTGGCGGAGCTGGGCGGTCTCGACGAGCGCGGCGTGGACACCAGCAAGCTGCTGGTCTCCGCCGACGCGCACCTGATCATGCCGTACCACGTGGCCATCGATAAGGTCACCGAGCGCTACCTGGGCAAGGCCAAGATCGGCACCACCGGTCGCGGCATCGGCCCCTGCTACCAGGACAAGATCGCCCGCGTCGGCGTGCGCGCGCAGGACCTGCTGGACGAGAAGATCCTGCGGCAGAAGGTCGAGGCCGCCCTGGACTTCAAGAACCAGGTGCTGGTCAAGGTCTACAACCGCAAGGCGCTCGACCCCGACCAGGTCGTCGACTCCGTCCTGGAGCACGGCAGCAGGTTCGCGAACCGCATCGCGGACACCCGCCTGCTGCTCAACCAGGCGCTGGAGCGCGACGAGATCGTGCTGCTGGAGGGCTCGCAGGGCACCCTGCTGGACGTCGACCACGGCACCTACCCGTTCGTGACCTCGTCGAACCCGACCTCGGGCGGCGCGAGCGCCGGCTCGGGCATCGGCCCCAGCCGGATCACCACCGTGATCGGCATCCTGAAGGCGTACACCACCCGCGTCGGCTCCGGCCCGTTCCCGACCGAGCTGAACGACGACATGGGCGAGCTGCTGCGCAAGAACGGCGGCGAGTTCGGTGTCACCACCGGCCGCTCCCGCCGCACCGGCTGGTTCGACGCCGTGATCGCCCGCTACGCCACCCGCGTCAACGGCATCACCGACTTCTTCCTCACCAAGCTGGACGTGCTCTCCGGCCTGGAGACGATCCCGGTCTGCGTCGGCTACGACGTGGACGGCACCCGCGTCGAGGACATGCCGATGACGCAGACCGACGTGCACCACGCCGTCCCGGTGTACGAGGAGCTGCCCGGCTGGTCCGAGGACATCAGCGGCTGCCGCACCTTCGAGGAGCTGCCCGCCAACGCCCGCGCTTACGTCGAGCACCTGGAGTCGATCTCCGGCGCCCGGATCTCGGCCATCGGCGTCGGCCCCGGCCGCGACCAGACGATCGTGCGCCACGACATGCTCGCCTGATCGACCATTTCCGCGCCGCCTGGAAAAGCCTCGGGAAACCGGGGCTTTTCTAGCATTCGGGAACGATTGACGCGCTCCCCGGCGCGTCGTGACACTCCAGTGCCATGAGCCCGACCGTCGCACTGCACTGGTTCCTGCCGACCACCGGGGACGGTCGGACGATCATCGAGCGGTTCCACGCCAACCGCACCCTCGGCGACGCCGCCCAGCGGCAGCCGGACGTCGACTACCTCGCCGCCGTCGCGCAGGCCGCCGAGCGCAACGGGTTCGAGGGGGTGCTCACCCCCACCGGAACCTGGTGCGAGGACGCCTGGCTGACCACCGCCGCGCTGCTCGCCCGCACCAGCACGCTCAAGTTCCTGGTCGCGTTCCGCCCCGGCGTGCTGTCCCCGACGCTCGCCGCCCAGATGGCGGGCACCTACCAGCGGATCTCGCGGGGCAGGCTGCTGCTCAACGTCGTCACCGGCGGCGACGAGGTCGAGCAGCGCCGGTTCGGCGACTGGCTCGACCACGACCGGCGGTACGCGCGCACCGCCGAGTTCCTGCGAGTGCTGCGCGGGGTGTGGTCCGGGACGCCGTTCACCTTCGAGGGCGAGCACTACCGGCTGGAGGGCGCGACCGCGATCGCCCCGCCGGACCCGCGGCCCCCGGTGTACTTCGGCGGCTCGTCCGACGCCGCGCTGCCGGTCGCGGCCGAGCACGCCGACGTGTACCTGACCTGGGGGGAGCCGCCCGCGCAGGTCGCCGAGAAGATCGAGCGGGTGCGCGCGCTGGCGGGCGGGCGGCCGATCCGGTTCGGGGTGCGGCTGCACACGATCAGCCGGGACACCGCCGCCGAGGCGTGGGCCGAGGCGGGGCGGCTGCTCGACGCGCTCGACCCCGAGCAGGTGCGGCGGGCCCAGGAGCAGCTGCGGACCAGCCAGTCCGTGGGGCAGCAGCGGATGCTCGCGCTGCACGGCGGCGACCTCGGCAAGGGGGTGCGCGGGCTGGAGGTGCACCCCGGCCTGTGGGCGGGCGTCGGGCTGGTGCGCGGTGGCGCGGGCACGGCCATGGTGGGCAGCCACTCGGACGTGGCCGACCTGGTCGAGGAGTACCACGCGGTCGGGGTGGACGAGTTCGTGCTGTCCGGCTACCCGCACCTGGAGGAGGCGTACTGGTTCGGCGAGGGCGTGCGCCCGCTGCTGCGGCAGCGCGGGCTGCTCGCGCCCGAGACCACCGCGCGGCGCGCGGGGGCGCTCACCGCCGCCGGGTAGACCTCGGGGCCGGTTCGCAGGGGACCGGTCCCGGTGCAGGGAGGGGGCCCGCCTGCGCGTTCCCGCAGGCGGGCCCGTCCGCGCCCGCCCAGCGCCCGGCACCCGGCACCGGCACCCCGCGCCGGCGCACGGCGCTC
>NZ_JBQGCX010001068.1:0-2132 GCF_052038725.1 Actinosynnema sp. | reverse complement strand
GCTATCGCCGATCAACCACCGCTGATCAACCACACCGACCAACCACCACCAACCGCCCCCATCACCGCGCCGAGTGCAGCTCTGCCACCTCGGCCCCGGTCAGGGCCCTGCCGAACGCCTGGACCTGGTCCACCTTCCCCTTCCAGAAGTCCACGTTCCCGCCCGCGTACTTCGCCCTCCCGATCGACAGCGGCCCCGTGCTCAGCTGGGGGTCGCCCGCCTGGGTGGTCCCGGCCAGGGCACCGTCCACGTACAGCCGGAACTCCGCCTTCGTCGCGTCGTGCACGCCCACCAGGTGGTACCACCTGCCCGCCTCCGGGGTCACCGGCTGCGACACCGCGCGGTGGCCGCCGGGGCCGCTGAAGGCGAAGCCGCCCTGGCCGTACTGGAGGTAGAACGGGTTCTCGCGCCTGCGGCCGTCCTGGCTCACCGCGGTCACCCAGTTGGTCGGGGCTCCATCGAGGGTCACCCAGGCGGAGATCGTGTAATCGGTCCTCGTGTCGACCACCGGTCCCGCCGTCTGCGCGTACTGGTTCGCGCCGCTGAACGACAGCGCCGTCCCGCCCAGGCCCTCCGCCCACGTCGCCCCGGTCACGGACAGGTCGCTGCCACCGCCGGAGGCATCCCGGCCGACCGCGCCCTGGCCCTCGTCAAGGGACCACGCGCCCTTCGCGGGGTAGCGGTACGTGCCCGCCGCCGCACCTGCCTCGATCACCTTCCGGTTGATCTCGCGCACCGGACCCGGATCGACCTTGATCTCCCGCCGGTCGTACGTCCACAACCCGTTCAGCTCGGTTTCCAGGTCCGTGACCTGCGTGTACACCGACCCCGACAACTCGGCCCCAGCCGCCTGCAGGTAGTGCTGCTCGGTGTTCGACACGTACTTCGCGGTCAGCTCCGCCTTGCTCGCCACCCCGCTGTAGATCGCGGTCGGCGCGCCCGGCCACTGGTGGCCCGGCGTGCGCAGCGTGAACCCGCCGTGCTCGCCGTCCATCGCCACCCGCGTCGCGTCCGGCCACGGCGGCGAGTCGTTGTTGTAGTCGTGGTGGTCGATCACGTCGCCCTTGCCGGAGTCGCCCTTCGACGCGCAGCAGTTCACGCCGCTGTGCGCGTTCACCACCCGCGACGGGTCGGAAGCCTGGACGCGCTCGGTGATGCGACCGGTCTCCTCCCGGTCCCACTCACCCCACCCCTCGTTGAACACGATCCAACCGATCACCGAGGGTGACGACCGGTGCTGCTCGACCACGGCCGCGCCCTGCGCCTGGAACGCCGCGCGCCCCGCCTCGGTGTTGAACGTGCCGGACACGAAGTCCTGCCACACCAGCAACCCCAGCCGGTCCGCGTGGTAAAACCACCGCGCGGGCTCCACCTTGATGTGCTTGCGCACCGCGTTGTACCCGAGGTCCTTCTGCGCCTTCAGGTCGAACTCCAGCGCCGCGTCCGTGGGCGCCGTGTTCAACCCGTCCGGCCAGAACCCCTGGTCGAGCTGCGCCAGCGAGAACACCGGCTTCCCGTTGAGCACCAGCTTCGGGAACCCGTTCACCTGCGCGATCCCGATCGAGCGCATCCCGAAGTAGCTCGACACCACGTCCTTGCTGCGCCCGTCCTCCAGCACGACCTCCAGGTCGTACAGGTACGGGTCCTCCGGGCTCCACAGCCGCGCCTTCGGCACCGGCACGGTCAGCGCCGAGTTCGCCGCCCCCGTCGCGCTGCCGACCTTCCGGCCGCCCTTCTCCTGCGCGGTGACCGTCACCCGACCGCCGGGTGACGTCGCCGACCGGACCGTCACCGAGAGCGTCCCCGCCGCGATGTCCGGCGTGCTCACCACGTCGTCGATCGCCCGGTCCGGCACCGGCTCCAGCCACACCGTCTGCCAGATCCCCGACGACGCCGTGTAAAAGATCCCGCTCGGGTTCGACGTCTGCTTGCCCACCGGCTGCTCGGCCCCGGTCGTGTCGGTGACCGCCACGACCAGCTCGTGCTGCCTGCGCCCGCCGAGCGCGTCCGTCACATCAGCCGTGAACGCCGTGTACCCGCCCTCGTGCTCGGTCACCTTGACGCCGTTCACCCAGACGGTGGCCCGGTAGTCGACCGCGCCGAAGTTCAGCTTCAACCGCTGCCCCCGGCCC
>NZ_JBQGCX010001067.1:0-9238 GCF_052038725.1 Actinosynnema sp. | reverse complement strand
CACTTCGCCTGCGCCGCTCACCGGGGAACCCCGGTCCCGAACCGTGATCAGCAGGCGAGCAGGCTCACGGTCGAGTGGCTGCAGGGCAGCAGCAGGCTGGCGTTCGACGCGGTCGTGCTGCCGCCGCCACCGCCACCGCTCGCCATCGCCTGGGACTGGGCCTCGGGGACGTCGAGCTCCTGCAGGTCGAGGATGAACTCCATGGTTCTCTCCTAATCTCGGGGTGAAGCGACCGACCCGGTCGGGTCGGGGCTGGTGAGGAACGGCAGCACGGGGACGCCGTCCACGGCGCAGGCGATCGCGAGCAGCACGCCCGCCGCGCCGGTGGCCAGGTCCATCGAGAGCCGTCGCAACTGGATTCCGGGGAAGGCCGTGCCCTCCCCGTGGGGGATCGCGTGCCAGGCGAGCGCCGCGAGGTGCCGGTCGACGGCCTCCCGCGGCCCGCCCGAGTGGGCGAGGGTGGCCAGCAGGCCCGCCCTGCCCAGGGTGAGCGCCGGGTGGATCACGAACTCGCCGGTGCACGAGCCGACGAGCTCGGACAACCGCCCGGCCAGCCGGGTCCCCGGCGCGACGCGGACCAGCTCGTTCAGCGCCAGGGCGATGCCCGCGCTGCCGACGTCCACGTACGGCAGGGTCCGGAAGTTCCCGTCGCGGACCTGGGTCGAGCCGTCGAGCGCGGTCATGCACTCGGCGAGGTCGCGGTCCAGCGCCCGCTCGGCCAGCTCCAGCCACCGGGGCTCCCCGGTGCGCTGGTGCAGCCTGGTGAACAGCAGCGCCGGGCCGGACCAGCCGTGCAGCAGGCCCGCCCTGGCCTTGTCGCCGGGCGGCGGCGCGGTCTCCAGCGCCACCGCGAGCCGCTCGCCCAGCTCGACGGCCTGCTCGGCGTGCGCGGGCTCGTCCCACCGCTCCGCCAGGTGCAGCAGGTTCAGCCCGATCCCGGACAGGCCGGCGCCGAGCCCGTGGTCCGAGGTGGTCGCCACGAGCGGCCGGTAGTCCTCGACCAGCTTCGCGGCCAGCTCCCCGTGGCCGAAGCGGTCCAGCACGTGGATCACGCCGTGGGCGCCGGTGAAGAACCCGGCCTCCTTCGGCGGCTCCCGCCGCACCGACTCGACCAGCCACCGCTCGTGCTCGGGGAACCGGCCCTGCCCCGCCGCGTCCAGGGCGTGCAGCACGCCCGCCGCGCCGTAGGCGAAGCACGCCCCGCCGACCTCGAACTGCTCGACGTCACCGGGGAACAGCCGGTCGGTGCGGTCGGGCGTGGCGCTGGACAGGATCGCGGCGGCGATGGACTTGCGCACCACCGACCAGTCCGGCTCCGGCTCGTCCAGCGGGGTCGGCGCGGGCGCCACCGAGGTGAGGCCGCGCTCGATCGCCGCGCAGTACTCCTCCGGCAGGGCGAACCGGCGGCGCACGAAGTCCACGTGCGAGCGCAGCTTCGCCGGTGACAGCTCCACCACCGCGTTCAGCGGCAGGAACACGTACAGCCGCAGCGCGGCCAGCGCGTGCTCGTCCACCTCGAACCCCCGGCGGTCCGGCGGGGCCTGGAAGCCCGGCGCGCCCAGCGTGGGCCTGCGGTCCTCCTCGATGCCGGACGCCAGCTCGAAGTCGATCAGCGAGACGGAGTCGTTCCCGTCGTCGTCCGCGTCGACCAGCACGTTCAGCGGGTGCAGGTCGCCGAAGACGACACCCCGCTCGTGCACCGCGTCCAGGATGCGCTCGACCTGGCCGACCAGCCGCACCGCCCGCTCCGCGTACTCGGCGACCTTCGCCTCGTCCACCTCGCTGTGCGTCAGCGGGTAGTGGCGGCCGAGCCACTGGCCGAGCGGGATGCCGCGCACCAGGTCCATCGAGAAGAACTCGTGCTCCCAGGCGCCGAACCGGTCGTGCGCGGCGGGGATGCCCGGCACGCCCGCGAGCCTGGTGAGGATCGTGTGCTCGCGGTCGAGCCTGGCCACCGCGTCGGTGTTCTCCCGGTCCAGCCCGGCGTGCGGGCGGGCCTCCTTGAGCACCAGCTCGGCGTCGTCGGACTTGCGCCGCGCCAGGTAGACGCCGCCGCCGTTGGAGAAGTGCAGCGACCGCAGCACCCGGTACGGGAACGAGTCGGCGTCACCGGCGCCCCGCGCCGCCAGGTGCGGCTCCAGGCAGGCCGGGAGCGGCACCCACTCGGGCGTGGCGAACGTGGGCTTGCGCTGGTCCGGCACCAGGGCCCCGTCGGGGCCCTCGATGGCCAGCACGCGCTTGCCGTCGCGCTCGATCCACTGCTCGACGAACCCGCCGTACCGCACGAACAGCGGTCCGGCGCCGTAGCGCAGGTCGCTCAGGACGTACGGCCCCGGCTGGCCGCGCAGCAGCTCCGACAGCTCGGACAGCACGGTCTCCAGCTGCGCCTCGTCGGCCGGGTAGATCGTGATGAGCTTGCCGCTGGCCTCGCGGGGGGCGTACTTGGAGTTGCGGGCCAGCACGATCGACCGGGTGCGCAGGTACTTGAACGGGATGCGCTTGTCGACCAGGTAGGTGTACGACTTCAGCAGCACCTCGGCGGCGTTGAGCACGGTCGCCGAGACGTGCACCTTCCAGCCCTGCTTCGGCAGCCGGACGCCCTTCGGGTGCAGGTGCCGCCAGATGTTCTTCTCGACCTGCACCCACCCCCCGTCCACCGCCGGGAGGACGCGGGAGAAATCGTCCTGGGCCGTTTCCACGGGGCTCTGCACGTCGTAGAAGAGGCGGTCGGCGAAGCAGTACGCCTCGTACCGGAGATCCACTGTTTTTCGCCTCCTCGATTTGTTCGACGTCAATATTTCCGCACAACTCACCGTTGACCGCCAATCCGCCGATTCGGTGGCGCCGGTGGGGCGTTCGAGACAATCGGCACCGCCGGGTTCTGCACGATCTGTGCCGGAATCGCTCCCACGCTCACCTGAACGCCGAGTTTGGTCACGTTTGCCACAGGACATGACACCGGCTCAAACCTGAATCTGAACAGTCGCGTTCTGTGGTCAGGTGGCGCGCTGACCTGCGATTTCGGTCAAAAAATCGCTGTTGTTGCAGAACGTTAACACTCGCCGGTAACTCGTCCTGGCGGGTGGTTGGTCCGGAATGAGGATCATTTGCTGCGCCAACTGACCGGAAAAAGAGGTTTGGCGAACCGGGGCGCGGAAAAGCCTCCCCCGCGCAGGGGAGAAGACCGCAAGAATGGGGTCCGGGCGCCCGCGCCGGGGACCGCCGCCCGGCGTGGGGCGCGGGAGGCGGCTGTGGGAGGCTCTGGGGGTGTCCGCGCGCGTGCTGCTCCCGGTGGTGCTCCTGGTCATGGCCTCGGCGGCGGGCGCGGGGGTGATCGCCCGCGACGCCTACAAGCGCCAGACCCCGCCCCCGGTCGAGCAGGTCGTGGACGCCGCGTCGGGCGCGCCGACCTCGCTCGCCCCGTCCGAGCAGCCGGGCGACTCCAAGGTCCTGCTGACCACCGACGTGTCCAAGCACCCGGACGGCGCGCGGGTCGTGGAGCTGCTGCAGAAGCACTTCGACTCGATCAACGCCAGGAACTTCCAGGACTGGGTCACCACCGTGACCGAGCAGCGCCGGGCCCTCACGCCGGGGGAGAGCGCCTGGCGCAAGCCCTACGAGACCACCAGGGACGGCACGATCCTGGTGCACCGCCTGGAGGCCGTCGGGCCCCAGCGCCTCAAGGCCATGATCACCTTCACCAGCACCCAGGACCCGGTCTGGGGCCCCGCCGACCTGCGGGTCGGCTGCGTGCGCTGGCGGGTGGTCTACCCGCTCCAGGTCGAGGACGGCGCGCTGCGCGTCGACGTGGGCACCGAGGGCCAGTCCTCGCAGTTCGAACCCTGCTGAGTCCGCGCCCGGCGCCGGACCCGGTGGAATGCGCGCGCGAATCCGCAGAAATGTGGGCCGGGTTTTCGCGAGGCTGAAAGCCGGAATTCCCCGCGGCGTCGCCCGGAGCGTTCTCCGGAAAAGCGCCCGGAACGCTCCCGGCGCGGAACCGCGAAGTCCGGAACGGCGAGGTCCCGAAACCGCGAGGCCCCAGAACCGCGAGGCCCCGGAACGGCGAAAGGGGCCGCCCGGAGGCAGCCCCTGCGCCACGCCGCCGCGACCGGAGTCCGGGCGAACCCGGAACCGCCCGCGACGCCCCCGCGGCGGACTTCCCCGCCCGCCGGGGAGAACCCGGTCAGGCGACCCCGCAGGCCGCCTGACCCGACGGCTCAGACCGTGGTGAAGACCAGCGAGGCGTTGTGCCCGCCGAACCCGAACGAGTTGTTCACCGCGGCGATCTGGTCGATCTTGCGCGGCTCGCCGGTCACGACCTCCAGATCCACCTTCGGGTCCTGGTCCACCAGGTTCAGGGTCGGCGGGATCACGCCGTCGCGCAGCGACAGCACGGTCGTGATGGCCTCCACCGCGCCCGACGCGCCCAGCAGGTGCCCGTGGTGGCCCTTCGGGGCGGTCAGCAGCACGTGGTCGCCCACGGACCTGCGCACCGCCTGCGGCTCGATCACGTCGCCCACCGGGGTGGACGTCGCGTGGCAGTTCACGTGCGCGATGTCGGACGCGGCCACGCCCGAGGTGCGCAGCGCCGCCGAGATCGCCCGGCTCTGCCCGAGGCCCTCGGGGTCGGCCGCCGTGATGTGGTGCCCGTCCGAGCTGAGCCCCACGCCCGCCAGGCGGCCGTAGATCTTCGCGCCGCGAGCCCTGGCGAAGTCCGCGCGCTCCAGCACCACGACGCCCGCGCCCTCGCCGAGCACGAAGCCGTCCCGGTTCGCGTCGAACGGCCGGGAGGCCCGAGCGGGGTCGTCGTTGCGGCTGCTCATGGTCCTGGCCTGGATGAACCCGGCCATGGTGACCGCGGTGATGCAGGCCTCGGTGCCGCCCGCGACGACCACGTCCGCCTCACCGGTCTTGATCATCCGCCAGGCCCAGGCCAGCGACTCCGCGCCCGACGCGCACGCGGACACCGGGGCGTGCACCCCGGCCCTGGCCTTCAGGTCCAGCCCCACGTAGGCGGCCGGGCCGTTCGGCATCAGCATCGGCACGGACAGCGGCGAGACCTTCCGCAGCCCGTGCTCCTCGATCAGGTCGTCCTGCTCCAGCAGGGTCCGGGCGCCGCCGATGCCGGTGCCGATGATGACCCCGAGGCGCTCCTTGTCGACGCTGTCGTCGTCGTGACCGGCGTCCGCCCACGCCTGCCGGGCGGCCACCAGCGCCGCCTGCTCGCAGCGGTCCAGCCTGCGGGCCTCGACCCTGGGCAGCACCTCGGTCGGCTCGACCGCGAGCCGGGCGGTGATCCGCACCGGCAGGTCGTACTGCTCAACGAAGCCGCCGACCATCGCGGACACGCCGCTGCGGCCGGTGAGCATCCCCTCCCAGGTGGAGGCGACGTCGCCACCGAGCGGGGTGGTGGCACCCAGCCCGGGGCCGACGACGTCGATGTCAGCGGTCATGCCTTGCTGGTGATGTACTCAACCGCGTCACCGACGGTCTTGAGGTTGGCCAGCTGGTCGTCCGGGATCTTGACGCCGAAGCGGTCCTCGGCCTGGACGGCGATCTCCACCATGGACAGCGAGTCGATGTCCAGGTCGTCCACGAAGGACTTGTCGGGGGTCACCTCGGCGGCCGTGACGCCCGCGACCTCCTCGACGATCTCGGCGAGACCCTTCTGGATGTCCTCGTTGCTCACTGCGGTTCCCTTCGTTCACTGTCCACCGGCCGGGGTGCCCCGCCGGAAGCCTCGATGCCACGGGACGCGCCTGCGCCCGTGGTGCCCTGCCGTGCTGCCCAACCCAGGCCGACCGCCGCTCGGGGCCGGTCCGGGGGGTCGTTCCAGGCCCCGGTCAGGGGCAGCGGACGAGCTGCCCCGCGTAGGACAGGCCCGCGCCGAAGCCGATCAGCAGCAGCACGTCGCCGCTCTTGATCTCGCCCGACGCCCGCATGTGGTCGATCGCCAGCGGGATCGACGCCGACGAGGTGTTGCCCGACTCGACGATGTCCCGCGCCACGACCAGGTCCTCGCGCGCGCCGCTGGAGCGCAGCTTCTTCGCGATGGCCTCGACGATCCGCAGGTTCGCCTGGTGCGGCACCAGCGCGTCCACGTCGGCGGCGGTCAGCCCCGCGGCCTCCACGGCGCGCAGCGCGATCGGCGCGATCCGCGTGGTGGCCCAGCGGAACACCGACTGGCCCTCCTGGTGGATGAACGAGTCCCGGTCCGGGATCTCGATCAGGTTCGACATGTCGCCCGCGCTGCCCCACACCACCGGGCCGATGGCGGGCTCGTCGGTCGCGGACACGACCGCGGCGCCCGCGCCGTCCGCGAAGATGATCGCGTTCGAGCGGTCGTCCTTGCGCACCCAGTCGGTGAGCTTCTCCGCGCCGATCACCAGGACGTGGTTGGCGCTGCCCGCGCGCACCATGTCCGAGGCGGCGGCCAGGGCGTAGCAGAAGCCCGCGCACGCGGCGTTCACGTCGAACGCGGGCGCGGCCTTCACGCCGATGCGGTCGGCGACCTGCGCCGCCGCGTTCGGGATCGGCGAGGGCATGGTGCAGGTCGCCACGATCACGGCGCCGATGTCGGTCGGGGACAGGCCCGCGTCCGCGACGGCCTTCGAGCCCGCGTCCACGGCCATGTCCGCGAGCGAGAGGTCGGGGCCCGCGAAGCGGCGGTTCACGATGCCGACGCGGTCCCGGATCCACTCGTCCGAGGTGTCCATGTACTGCGCCAGGTCGTGGTTCGAGACCACGGTGTCCGGCTGGGAGCTGCCGAGGCCGCTGATCCGGGTGCCGGTGACCTGCGTGGTGGTGGTGAACGCGGTCACTTCGCGGCCTCCAGGAGCTCGGCCACCGCGGCGACCTGGTCGGGTGTCTTCAAGGCCAACGTGGGGGTGCCCTTCAGCTCGCGCTTGGCCAGGCCGGTCAGCGCGCCCGCGGGCGGCAGTTCCACCACCGCGCCGACGCCCCGCTCGGCGAGGGTTGCCTGGCAGGCGTCCCACCGCACGGGGCGGGTCACCTGGGAGATCAGCCGCAGGAGCACCTCGGGGCCCTCGGTGACGACCGCGCCGTCCGCGTTGGACAGCAGCGGCAGTTCCGGGTCCCGCACGAGGACGTCCTGGGCGCGGACGCGCAGCGCGTCCTCGGCCTGCTTCATGTGGTCGGTGTGGAACGCGCCCGCCACCTGCAGGGCCCGCACCTTCGCCCGGCCGGGCGGCTCGGCGACGAGCTTCTCCAGCGCGTCCAGCGGGCCCGCGGCCACGACCTGGCCCGCGCCGTTGCGGTTCGCGCCCACCAGGCCCAGCTCGTCCAGCCGCGCCAGCACCTCGGCCTGCTCGCCGCCGAGCACCGCGGCCATGCCGGTCGGGGCCAGCGCGCACGCGGCGGCCATCTCGGCGCCGCGCACCGAGGCCAGCAGCACGGCGTCGTCGGCGCTGAGCGCGCCCGCCATCGCGGCGGCGGCCAGCTCGCCGACGGAGTGCCCAGCGATGATCGTGTCGGCGGGCAGCTCGACCTCGCGGGTCAGCCGCTCGAACGCCAGCAGCGCGAGTGCCACGACCAGCGGCTGGGTGACCGCGGTGTCCTTGATCTCCTCGGCGTCCGCCTCGGTGCCCAACCGCAGCAGGTCCAGACCGGTCAGCTCGGACCACGCCCCGATCCGCTCACGGGCGCCCTGGGCATCCAGCCAGGGGGTGAGCATTCCGGGTGTCTGGGACCCCTGTCCGGGGGCGAGCAGCGCGATCACGGGCTCACTGAACACGGTGCCCGGCCTCCGGTGGCATGTCGGCACGGACGAAAAGGCCCGGCAACGCTTGTAGGTTCTCTACAAAGGCGTCCGGAACACGACCGGTCCACGGTCCGCTGCGTTGTGGAGGTCGGCCCAAAACACCCTTATCGGTCGGGGTGTCCTTGGTCACCCCGCGCTCGGGTCGGGGGTGTGGTACCGGTCGGGCGCCCCGGTCACCACAGGCCGCGCGCGCGGGCCAAGCGGCCGACGGACAGCGCGATCCGCAGCACCAGCGCGTCCCTCGGGTCGTTGGCGTTGCGCCCGGTCAGCTCGGTGGCCCTGCGCAGCCGGTAGCGCACCGTGTTCGGGTGCACGAACAGCTTGCGGGCGCACGCCTCCAGCACGCCGCCGACCTCCAGGAACGTGTCCACGGTCTCCAGCAGCGCCCCGCCCGCCTCCTCCAGCGGCCGGGTGATCCGGTCCACCAGCTGCCACTCGGCCTCCGGGTCGCCCGCCAGCGCGCGCTCGGGCAGCAGGTCCAGCGAGCGCACCGGGCGCGGCGCGGCGGGCCAGCCCACCACGGCGCGCAGCCCGGACAGCGCGTCGGCGGCGCTGCGGTGCGCCTCGGCGATGCTCGGCATGGTCGGGCCCGCGACGACCGCCCCGTCGCCGAAGGCCTGCGCCATGCGCCCGAGCACGTCGTCGGCCTCGGTGTCCCCGCCCAGCACCAGGACCAGGCGGGAGCCCTGCACGCTCAGCAGCACCTGCCTGCCGCTGCGCGCGGCCCGGCTGCGCACCTCGTAGATCACCTGCTGCGGGTCGTCGGACGGCGGGTTGCCGACCAGCACGGTCGCCGGGGCGCCCGGCTCCCAGCCGAGCGCGCTGGCCCGCGACAGCAGCGACTCCTCGGCGTCGCCGCGCACCACCCCGTCCACGACCAGCGCCTCCAGCCGGGCGTCCCACGCGCCGCGCGCCTCGGCGGCGGCGGCGTACGAGGTGGCGGCGGAGAACGCGATCTCCCGCCCGTAGCGCAGCACCGCGCCGGTCAGGTGGGCGTGCTCGGCGTCGTCGGCGGCCAGCACCGGGAGGCGCTGCTCGAACAGCTCCAGCGCGATCCGCACCAGCTCCACGGTCTGGCGCAGGCTCACCCAGCGGGAGATGTCCTTGGGGGCGGAGCGGAACGCCTCGGCGGTGAGCCGGACGGCGGGCTGCTGGTCCTGGAGCCAGGAGACGAAGCCTGCCACGCCGTTCTGGATCAGCAGGAGCACGCTCGCGCGCTGGTCGGCGGGCATCCGCCGGAACCACGGCAGCCTGCGCTCCATCTCCGCGACGGTGGAGGAGGCGAGGTCGCCGGAGGCCCGTTCCAGGTTCCGCAGGGTGGCGGTCGACAGCGGTGGGCCTTCAGGGCGGGTCATGCGGACAGCGTAGGAGCCGGGGAGGGGCGGTCCGCGCCCCCGCGGTGACGCGGGGTGGCGGGCGCCGGGGTGGGGCGGGGGCCCGGACGGGCGCCCGGTGGGG